>JANYDJ010000216.1 GCA_025363675.1 Flavobacteriaceae bacterium
ACTATAATAAGCGTCATATATAATTGCGTATAAATTGATACAATTCTCATACCTTTGCAAAAAAAATCAGGTATGAAAAAATTAACAATTATTAACCCAAAGAAGATAGAGAGGCAAATTGATCAATTGATTGATAGCGACCCCGAAGGTAGATTTATTTATCGGCTATGTTCTTTGAAGATGTTTTTAAATGATCCGACTTTTACCACAGAGAGTTTGGGAAAACTTATGCAGAGTTCGCCAAGGACAATAGCAAACTGGATTCATTGGATTAATCTCGAAGGTAACATAGATATTTTAAGGGACAGGGAAAAACCAGGAAGGAATACAACTTTGGATGAATTGCAGATGACCCATCTCAAAGGTCAGATCCAAAAACACCCCAATGAGTCAGGTCTAGATGCTAATCTATGGGACGGGAAGTTGCTGTCTCATTATATTAAGAAAAAATTTGGAAAGGAGTTGAAGGTAAGACAATGTCAAAGAATATTTAATAAACTTGGATTTAGTCTGAAAAGAGGCAGAACAATGGTTGCAAAAGGTAATGCTGAGGATAAGAAAGCCTTTAAAAAAAACTAAGGACGATGAGAAGTAGAGGTTGCTATGAAATTTATTTTGAAGATGAATGTCACTTTCAACGTAATACCACGATAGTAAGAGCTTGGTTTTTAAAAGGCACAACACCAGAGATCAAATCTCCACCTGTTAGAGAGAAAATAAGCATCATGGGAGCAATGGGTATGGATAATGGACAACTTATCACAATGAAAGCTGAGATATTCAATGCAGATAGCTTCAAGGCATTTGTAATGAAGATTATCAAACAAGCAAAAACTGAAAGGAAAATTTTATTGGTTCTGGATAATGCCAGATTTCATCATGCCGTGATTAATAAAAAGTATTTGAAATCAGTGAAAGCCAAAATAGCACTAATGTTTTTGCCGCCATACTCACCTGAACTTAATCCGATTGAGTCTTTCTGGAAAAAGACAAGGCGTGCGGTGACCCATAACAGATATTTTGAGTCGTTGGATGAGCAACGAAAATGTCTATCTCATTTCTTCTGCAAGTTTAAATCACCCAATATTAACTTAACCACTTTATCCGCAAAATATTAAGACGTTTATTATAGTATTCTTCTACGGAATGCCCAAATACTTGTTTTCACAAAAGAACGGTACCACAATCAAAACCTCTATAGGGAAAATTACTTATAAGGACAGTAGGAGTATAGAGACCTTTGATACTTCAAAAATTGTAATTATTAAAGATTTATACAACGATGATTTTTATGATACGCATGATAGTGTTTTGGGAAGAGAAAAAGGCCAACATATGCAATATAGATTACAGTATTTCGACACAACTAAACCAGAAAACAAAAGATACATATGCAGATATATGAAAAATGGGGAAACAGTGAGGATATACCAAATTAAATATGTTAAGAAAAAAAAGATTTTCCTAAAATATGACATAATTGTATACCGATTAGACATGATAAGGGTAAGGGATGATTCTATTATATATATATATTTTGACCCTAAGCTATCTTGGGACTATAAGTATAAAGATATAGAAACACCAAAACAAATGCGTAATTCACCAGAAAGTCTTCATTATGACACTATGGTAATATACTATCCGGGTTCAACTTTGAGTAAACAGGCTTTTTGCTATACAGATACTATTCCAAGGCTAATTACTAATAAACAAAAATATAAGTGTGAACACGGTTATAACTATTGTGATATTGTTAATATAACGTATATTGGTAATAGAAAATATAAGTATTATAAAGATAACGGCGTTATTGATACTCCCAATTGGGAAAATTTTACCCGTGATTATTCCCAATCTTATATACGTGGATATAGGAGAGTGAGTAGAAGTAGCATTTTTTAAAGAAATAAAAATATGAAAGCAGAAAATATAGATTATATAGCCATGGAAGGTGGTGGTGGGAAAGGAATTGTATATTTAGGTGCGATAAGAGCCCTCGAGATGAAGAAAAAACTGCCATTGGATAAAAGTTCAAAAGAAAATAATTTAAATTGTTTGAAAGGAATAGGAGGCTCATCGGCTGGAGCCATTACTACATATATGCTTGCCCTTGGCATGAATGGTGATGAGATTGAAAAAGAATCAAGAAAAATCAGCATCTACGAAAAAAGGTATCAAGAAATTGAACAAAAAAAGAGGGAAGATTCAAACTTTAATCCAATTGAGGAATTGAATAAAAAAGATAAAAAAAATCGTTTTAGTGACTTTTATGACGAGCCTAATTTAGGAATTTTTAGAGCAGTTGTTTATGATAAAGAAAATGGGAAAAATGTACCAGGCTATGGTGTAAATGTTGCCAATATGAAGAAAAACTTCTTTTCAAAAACAACAGGAAGATGGAGTATCAAAGGTGTTCTTGTTGCAAAAACGTTTTTGCAACAATTCCCAGTTGATAAATATGGGAACTATAATAAATTTATAGACTTTAATTATTTGCAAGCAATAGATTACGCATCTAAATATAATTCTGCAAGAGAAAGTTCACATCCATTCTGGAATAAGTTTTTCAAACTAATCGGTGGACTTTTAGGGTCTTCATTGGGTAAGAAAATACTTGGAATAGATACAAAAAATCAGTTTCTAGCTAAGATAACCAGTAAAGGAAAGGCACTTGAATATTTTAAAAGTGTAATAAGTGACCGTGGATTTTGTGCAGGTATAGAAATAAGATCATATTTTCAAAAATTGACAGTTGAAATGATGATGGACAAGTTTCAAGTTGAGATGAGCTATGAAAAAGCATCGACTATGACTTTTAGAGACTTGCTTAAGAATACAGATAATGATTTAAGAATAGCAGGCTGCAACACTAAGAAAGGGTTGCCAGTATATTTTTCAGCAGAATTGACTCCTGACTTTCCGGTAATAGAGGCAGTCTGTATGGCCATGTCAATCCCTTTTGCATATAAACCAATATTCGTTGATGCTATTGTCGACAAAAGTAAAAAATCAAGTGATCCACACAATCAAAAATATAAAGGCTATTATAATGACGCAGGGACTCTGAATAACTTACCTATCCATGCATTTGATGACTTAGAAGGTAGCATTTCACCTAAACTAAATGAGAAAATGTTAGGTATACGTTGTCAAGGAGGTTTTCCACTAAATCCGGAAGAGGATGATTTTGTAAAGTATATGAAAGATGATGAAAATTATAACATTTTCTTTAAGCCGTATAAAGAATCGGACAAAAGAACTGATAATTTTAAAGAATATGCTGAGCGTGCAGATCCTCCAGAAACTTATGATTTTGTAATTGATGACGGTCATTATTTTTCACCTATAATCGAGTTTTTGGGCTCCATATACGGAGCATTTATGTATAATTCTGAAGACGGGCAAATAAGAAGTTTAAATGAAAAAAAGCATACAGTAGAATTATATTCTTATGATGTAGGATTGTTCGATTTCCAAATTTCTGATGAACTTGCTAATTTCGTCCAAGCAAGAGCTATGATGAAAATTGGTGCTCTGATTGGAGTTGATAAAGAGGAAATGAAAAATAGCCTATTAAAATTTTTTTATAAATCGTTACAAAAAATAAATCAGATAAGCGACGATGGTATAAATGATATTCTTAATTACACTGCACCTAATACTTATACTTTTGAAAAATATCTAGACCATATATATAAATTAATAGAAGAATATAAAAGAGAAAATGGCATCAAATAATTATATAATTATTTGCTTAATGTAATATTACACTCATTATATGGCTGTTGAGGTTGGTATTTTATTTTTATAATATTATTTGCTACTGTGCCATTTCCAGATGTTATTGGATAAGCACCAGAAGTACTACCACTGTTGGGAACTAAAACAATTGCCTTGCCTGTAATAGTTGCATCTAAATTTGAGGTTTCCATGATTTGAGAAACGATTACTTTGTCAGATGTTGAAGAGTTCTTTGTAATGGTTACTACTCTAGAGCTAACTTGCCAAGTACCAACTGGGGTTTGTACCGAATCTACCGCATTCCAACTCCCTAAAAAATCATCCCGTTCGTATTTGCATGAGCCATCATCCTCTTTTGCATCAGCATTATAGTTGAGTGCGTTTTTATCCATACACCCTTTCTTTTTGCCGCAGGCAATAGTGGAGGTTATTGTAAATACTATAATAATTAATAGGTGTATTTTATTTAAAGTTTTCATGGTTATATAATTTTTTTACAATAATAAGGGAGGGCTGTTAATTAACAAAATGTATTTTTTCATTCTAAATATAGAGCCATCTCCATCTCTTCCCTCCGCGTTGTCGTCATTATTCAAGAACGGTGACTATAAATAAAAGCAGTTCTTTTGAATGGCATTATGGACATTTTATATTTTTTTAGAATCAGGTTTTAAACCATTAAGCAGAGTTGCCAAATCATACCGTACCCAGTTTTAAACATACCCATGTGCTCACATAGTTGATAATAATTCTGTTTGAATCAAATAGAAAAGATATTACATTTGCCCTAAGCGAAATATGCAGTACAAAGAGTGGATACCGAACAAAGAACCTGATAAGCACTTGGCTGAGCAGTTAGGCAAAGAGGTGAATGTGGGTACTGACTTGGCAGGACTTCTTATACAACGCGGTGTAAATAATTTTGAGGAGGCACACAAATTTTTCCGCCCATCGCTCAACGATTTGCATGATCCTTTTTTAATGAAAGGAATGGGCATCGCAGTCGATCGTATTATTACTGCTATCAAGAAAAAGGAAACCATGATGATATATGGCGACTATGATGTGGATGGCACGTCAGCCGTAGCTTTGGTGTGGATGTTCTTAAGCAAAATATACGGCAATGTTTTGTTTTATATTCCCGATAGATATAATGAAGGTTATGGAATTTCATTTACAGGAATTGACCGTGCTGCAGAGAGTGGTGCCACATTAATGATTGCCCTCGACTGCGGAATTAAAGCGGTAGATAAAGTTGCTTATGCCCGCACAAAAAATATAGATTTTATTATATGCGATCACCATTTGCCCGGCAATGAACTTCCGCAAGCCCTTGCTATTTTAAATCCCAAGCAAGCTGATTGTCCTTATCCTTTTAAAGAGCTTCCGGGTTGCGGAATAGGGTTTAAACTATGCCAAGCACTTACCCAAAAAATGAATTTGGAAATGCCGCCACTCTTAGAATATCTCGATTTAGTGGCTATGGCAATTGGTGCCGATATTGTTCCTATTGTTGGCGAGAACAGAATCCTCACTTATAATGGGTTGAAAAAACTAAAGGAAAATCCCAATCATGGTTTCAGAGCTTTGTTAGAGTTTTATTATGAGAAACCTTTTTACGAAGTTTCCGATTTGGTGTTTTCGGTGGGGCCACGTATAAATGCTGCAGGCCGTATGGCTCATGGCAGCGAGGCGGTGCAGTTAATGGCGTCGTCAAGTATAGAAGATGCACGCGAACATGCAAAATTGATTAACAGCCGAAATACGGATAGGCAAGGCGTAGATAAAACTATTACTGCCGATGCACTGGATATGTTATTTAAAGATCCAAAAATTGCCGATAAAAAAAGTACCGTTGTATATAATCCATTATGGCATAAAGGAGTGGTGGGAATTGTGGCATCGAGGCTTATAGAAAAATATCATAGACCCACTATTGTATTGTGCGAATCTAATGGAAAAGCCACAGGTTCTGCCCGGAGTGTTAATGATTTTGATATATATAATGCCATAGAAAAATGCTCAGACTTGCTAGAGCAATTTGGCGGACACCAATTTGCAGCAGGCATGACCATGACCCTGGAAAATGTGCCCATTTTTATCGATAAGTTCGAGCAAGTAGTTTCGCAAAGTATTACAGCTGCACAATTGATGCCTTCAATTGTATATGATATGGAAATACCGATTTCAAGAATCACCCCTAAATTTATTGCTATCATCAATCAGTTTGCACCCTTTGGCCCACATAATATGAATCCCGTTTTTCTGAGCAGGAATGTATGGGACACAGGTTATGCAAAACAGGTGGGAAACGGCGGCCATTTATCTATGAACATTACCCAGGCAGACGGCACCAAACCCATGCGTGCCATAGGCTTTGGCTTAGGCGATGCTTACGAGGGTGTGAGCAGTGGCCGCTCGTTCGATATGTTATATACTATTGAAGAAAATCATTTTAATGGGAATGTAACGGTGCAGTTGAATTTGAAAGATTTAAAATTTACAAATTAAAAAATGGAAAAAGTTGTGAGTTGCGAGTTGTGGGTTGTGAGGCCATTCGGCGAAAGCAATTCTCGCAACACACAACACACAACCCACAACTAAAATATTCCTAGTGGTTCAAAAATTCGTCGCAAACTTTTTCTTAGTAATCATCGCTAATTTATTGGTGAAACCTTATTGGGTTTTTGGAGTGGATAGGGTAGTGCAGAACACTGTGGGTACCGATGCTTACGGATTATATTATGCATTATTTAATTTAAGTTTATTGCCCACCATGTTGCTCGATGCGGGGCTCAATCAATATAATAACAATACATTGGCCAAACATCCAGACAGGGCCTCTAGTATGTTCTCGCATATATTTCCTGCCAAGCTGGGGTTGATGTTATTATATATAATTATTGTACTGATTCTGGGTATTTCAAAAGGATTCAAATTTAACAGCGATGAACTGATGCTATTGATGTTACTGGGGTTGAATCAGGTTTTCGCTTTTTTTATATTATATATACGGACCCATTTTACGGGTTTGCATTTATTTAAAACCGATACTTTTTTTTCGGTATTGGATAAAACGCTGATGATTGTTTTTTGTTCCCTATTATTATATACCAATATATTTGGACCTATTAACATCACCCAATTTGCCACCGCTCAATTACTCGCTTATATTATAACCACACTTTTGGGTTTCATTATATTAATTCCCTATATCAAACCTTTTAAATTTGGCATCGACAAAAAAATGCTGAGAGAGGTTTTTAAAAACAGTTACCCCTTTGCCCTGTTGGCCGTAATGATGGCTATATATAATAGAGCCGATGTGGTAATGCTGGAAAGTTTACATCCGCAAGGCGATACCCAGGCTGGTATTTATGCCAAATGCTATCGATTGTTAGATGCTTTTAATATGCTGGCGGTGCTGGCAGCTGGATTGTTGATGCCCATGTTTGCAAGAATGATTAAGCAACGAGAAGATATAAAACCATTGGTGCAAACTGCCTTTATAGCTTTGGTAATTCCGGCTACCATAGCAGTTTGTTTCTGTTTGTTTCAAATTCAACCCCTACTAGATTTATTATATCATGGTAATTTTGGGGAAGCTGAAACATCGGTGTTTGTTCCTGTAATTGTATGTATTATACCCATGGCTATGAATTATATTTTTGGGTCATTGCTTACAGCGGCACACCATATTAGAACATTAAATATGATATCTTTCTTTGCTATTATAATAAACTTAGTTGGGAATTATATAGTTATTCCAAAATTTGGAGCAGTAGGAACGGGCTATGTGGCTTTGGCCACGCAAATAATGGCCGTATCAGGGTCTCTCTATTTCTGTTGGAGAAAATTAGAGGTAAAAATCTCTGCAAATATAATAATACAATATATGATACTTATGGTTTTGATTGGCGGCTTATTGTACGCTCTGGTATCTATAAATGCAAACATCGGCCTGTCATTTTTGATTGTGGTTTTTTGCGGTGCGTTATTCATGTACCTCCTTAAATTGGTGCAACCCAAAGCCTGGCTAGAAGTTTTTAAACATCTGAAAAACTGATGTTTAAATAAGTTTCAGAAACTGCTGGACAACCAATCAAAAAAAACAGCATCTTATATTCGGAACATCAAAAAAAATAAAGTATCGTATTGGAACTTTTAGCACTTATAACAGCATGTAAACAAGGGAAACGCGAAGCCCAGAAATTGTTTTTCATGCAATACTATGGTAAGGTGCTCAAAACTTGCAAACGCTATAGTAAAAATGATGATGAGGCCAAAGATTTGGCACAAGATAGTATGATACGTATTTTTGAGCAAATGCAAACCATAAAACACGTAGATGCTATAAATGGATGGGTGCAACGCGTGGCAGCCAATTGCTGTTTGAATGCATTGAGAAAGCAAAAAAACATATTTTCACCGCTGGAAGACTATCATACTGACAGTGCAGAAATAAATGAAGTGCCAACTGAAACCTACCAACCAGAACAAATTTTGGAGTATATGCAAAAACTCCCTGTCGGGTAACGTACAGTACTAAACTTATTTGCGTTTGAAAACATGACCCACAAACAAATTGCCGTAGAATTAAATATAAGCGAAGGAACTTCAAAATCGCAACTAAACAAAGCCCGGGTGCTTTTGAAAAAATTATTGACCAATAAACCATAGAACATTAACCAGTATGGACAAGAAAAATAAATTTGACGCATACCTCAACAAGCAGGTTGATAGCCTGCCCGAGAGTTTCGACCCCGCTGATTGGGGCGGAATAGAGGCGATACTTGATAAAGACAAGAAGAAAAAAATACTGTGGTGGTATTTTGCATTGCCCGCAGTTATTGCAATAGCTGGGGCTTATATAGTTTGGCAAAACCAAGATGAACAGCCTTTAAATAATCAGCAAGTAGTAGCAAGTGTTACAATTCCTAAAAACATTGTTAGTTCAAACGAGCAGCAAAAATTATATGAAACTGTACAAGAAAATAATCTAGCAACCCAATCAAATATTATAAAACCTACCCAACATGATGCGATAAACAATAATACTAAAATAATAAATGTTTCCAATCCAATTGTATCAATAAATGATAAACGTATTATATTATCAGAAACAAAAGTTACAAAAGTTGAACCGCAGAATATTGATTTCGTCACCCCGATTAAATATATATATCCTGCCCAAAATCTGCAAAATAATTTTACATTCGATAATACAATGCTCACCCTTGGCAAGCTGCCAGCAATAAGACCTAAGAAACAAAAACCAAAGTTTGCCAGAAATGAACTGTCGCTATTTGGAGAACGCGGAATTGGATTTTTTGAGTTATATAATAAAAACAGTGCCTCTATTGATAAGAAGAATTTGTATACGCAGGGAATAGGACTAGATTATAAATATAAAGTATCGAAAAAAATAGCAATTGGATTTGGTGTTGGAATGATGGCCTTTAATATTAAGGAAGGATACACTGTTGTAGATAGCCAAATAACTAGCAGGATCCATTCATATATGGCACTTGAGATGAATATCAAAACGGGCAAAATTGAGGAAGCAATTAAAACCGAGCAGCTTTATGATACTACTATTAAAACATATAATTTAGGAAGGAACACTTTTGTAAACCAACAACATATTTCTGTATCTTTAAATTATTTGATATTAGATAAAAAGAATTTTGAAATAGGTATGGGCGTTTTTGAAAGGTTCACTTGTTATAATACACTTGTATCCAAAGTTAATTTGGATGGCTATGCAACATCTAGTCCGCTTGATTTCAATTATAACTCGTATGTTACTAAATATAATAATTTAGGAGTTTCTTTAAATATGAAATATAGATTTTATAAGGGTATATATATTCAGTACGAACCGATGTTTATTACAAATACTTCTTATAATATGAATAACCTAAACCCAAGATACCAATGGAACAACAGGCTTGGCCTCACTTTCAAATGGTAACCCTCTGGCTATGCGACGGGTTGTCGGGAATAAAAAAAATGATAAATGATAAATAAAAAATATAAAATGAAAAATTTAAATATATTAAAAAAACTTTTAATCCTTATTATAATAGGATTATATAGTAATTCATCTAGTGCACAATGCACTTCAAAATTTAAGTATAGCGTGGTTAACCTAACTGCTGCTTTTACTGATTTATCATACACCAGTAGCGGAACAATTACCGATTATTATTGGGATTTTGGAGATGGGGATACAGCATCTGCACAGTCACCTTCACATACTTATAGCACTACGGGAACCTATGTGGTAACTTTTGCAATATATACAACTACCGGTTGTACAGATACACTTAGAGATACCATTAGTATACAATCTATGACCTATGTATCATCTACTGCTTTTCAGGCAAGCACTAGTTTGGTGAGTCCGGGTTCTAGCAAGCAAGCTATTGTAGGTGTAAAGGTGATTACCTCTGCAACTGGGGCGGCCATTAATATAGATAAACTCACTTTTAATACCGCAGGTACAAACTTTGCATCCACTAATATTACCAATGCTAAAGTATGGTACACCGGCAATAGCAGCAAGTTCGCCACCACTACACAGTATGGTTCTACCATAGCTAGTCCCACTGGTCAAATGGATTTTAATAGTTCACAAAGCCTATTGAACAATGCCAACTATTTTTGGTTAACTTACGACATTCAATCGGGGGCAAATACTGGGGACTCGGTTGATGCTAAGGTGGTAAGTATGAAAGTGGCTGGCACCACTTATACGCCAACTGTTACCACGCCAAATGGTAGCAGAATTATCGGTGATTATTGCACGCCTAGTAGTTATAGTAATAGCTCATCGCTATACTACTTATGATACCGTTACCATAAATCCAGTAACTTATATATCGTCAACTGCTTTTCAAACGGGTAGTTTATATATAAATAAGGGTGTCAATAATGTACCTATTATAGGTTTGCAAGTGGTAATGTCATCGTCGGG
>JANYDJ010000242.1 GCA_025363675.1 Flavobacteriaceae bacterium
TGTACATCTAATGATAATGGCATAGCTGCAACATTAGAAGTAATGGTACGTGGGCTATCAGCAATATCAATGGTATAGTCTTCCACCTCTCCTGAATAATAGTAATTATACGAGCAAGGCACCAAATTTCCACCATATCCATAATACTCACTACGAATACGCATTCTTGTATTTCCTAAGCTAGCATTACATGGCACAGTAAAGTTGAAAGTATAAGTTCCACTTGTATTGCTGGTTCCGTCAGAAAGTTCACCAACCTTATCGCCGGCATCTGTCCAGTCTCCATTGCCATTCCAATCTATCCATACAGCAGTATAGTTGTAAGAATAGTTAGCAGCATAAGAAACGGTCATCGAATAGCTTTTCGATTTTTGAATTGATCCTGTAATAGAGGTATAATCTGAATAAGTAGGAGTAGCCGAAGGCACAGCGGTAGTATTATTAATACCTCCCACTTTTACATTGGTAATACCTGTTATTCCATATTGAGGATATTGGTAATCGGAAGTTGTACAATAACTATTGCGTATTTTGCTTTTGCCACTAATTGATGAAGGGCTTGCATTATAAGAGGTACCACCGGTAGCAAGTATAACCAAATTAGCATTTACTGAATCGCCTACAGTAGCTCCCGAAGGAATATCGTAGGTAAACCAGAAATAGTTATCGCCAGACTGCATAGCAGCTGAACCATATACATTTAAAGTACCGTTAGGTGAAGCTATAGTTGCACCATATTGGGTAGTAGCAGCAAATGTGCTGCTGCCGCCTGTAAACCATACTTTAGCATTGGTTACATCTGAAGAACTGGTATTGCCAGTGGTATTAAATATCAATGAATCTAAATTGATACCTGCACCTGAGTTCATGGTAATTTTAACCATGGCAACTTTGTTACTGGTTGTTGTCTTACCCAAACTGCTTGTAAATTTACTCCAAGTATGTGTGTTATAAGTAGCAGGAGACGAAATAGTTCTATCGCCAGATGGATTAGAAACCGAAGGTGAATAGGTAGAAGCACCTACTGTAACTCCAGTGCACTGTGCATCTATTTTATTACCATTGGTGGCACCGCTAGGAATATCATAGGTTAACCAGAAGTGGTTACTATCAGCAGTTAGGGCTTGTGTGCCTGAAATGCTGAAGTTACCATTTGGAGTGGAAACAGCTGAACCAAATTGGGTGATAGCAGCAAATGTGTTGCTAGTACCTGTATACCAAACTTTGGCATTGGTAATATCAGTAGATGGAGCTGTAGTACCTGTGGTATTAAAATTCAACTGAGTTGCGTTTAATGTACCACCGCAGCCATTGGTGTAAACTACTAAGCCAATTACCTCAGCGTTATTTGAACTTAAAGGAACAATCGCTGTGTTTTGTTGGGTAGTATTACTGCTAGAATAGGTTAATGGGTTGTTATTAATGTCAACCGTATAATCTTCTGTTTCACCAGCATAAGGGTAAATTGCGTTGCAGGGGTCTAGAGCTGAACCATTGTTTGCATAGTACTCTTCGCAAATACGCATACGGGTTTGGCCAGTAACCACACCACTACAAGGAACTGTAAAGGTAATAGTAGCAGTACCTGTAGTATTTGAGGTACTATAAGCAGGCTGTCCAATTTTTTCACTGCTTGAAAAACTACCATCGCCATTCCAGTCAATCCAAGCAGCAATGTTACCATAGCCATACTGGGCTGCATAGTTCATGCTAAGGGTATACGACTGATACTTGTAAAGCGTGGCAGACAGTGATGTGTAATCATTGTACTGGGCATAAGCAGTTGGGGTAGTGGTTGTATTATTAATTGCTCCCAATGTTACATTGGTAATACCATAGCTATAATAGTTATAGTATTTTGAAGAAACATTACAGTAGTTAGGAATAATATAACGCTTACCTGCAACTGTTGTAGGTGAAGGTGTATATGTTGTACTAGCTATACTGACACGTGCAATAGTTGCATCAATAGAGTCATTGGTGGTTGCAGTTGTTTTTACATCATAAGCTAACCAGAAATAGTTAGTTCCAGGCAGTAAAGCTGTAGTCTGACCGAAACGTATTTCGCCACCTGATACCGTAGTTAAAGTACTTGCGTATTGAGTGGTGGTTGCAAATGCATTGCTATTTCCTGTATAGAAACAACGCATATTTGATATGTTGGTTGAGAAGTTGGCAGTGCCTGTATTGGTAAATATTAAACTATCAAGATTAACACTTGTACCAGTACTCATCACTATCTCTAGACCAGCTATCTTTTGATTGCTAGCACCTTTAGGCATACCATTAAAACTGGTTTGGGTCAAATATGAACTGCTATAAGTCATTGGGTTCAATATTTGTCTGTTACCTGTAGGAGAAGCAACTGTGGTATTATAGGTATTGCTGCTTACAACAACACTATTACATTGAGCATCTAAGTAATCGCCCAAAGTAGCACCACTAGGTACTTGTACAACTAACCAGAAATTATTGGTATCAGTAACCAACACTTTAGTACCAGTGATAGTAAAGTTGCTGTTGCTTGAAAGGCTGCTTCCAGCTATTTTACCAAATAAGGTAGTGGTAGCAAAAGTATTGCTATTTCCAGTAAAATATACTAAAGCTGTATCAATATCACCTTGAGGGTCAGTAGCACCGGTAGTGTTGAAATTGATAGCAGTAAGTGTTTGTGTTCCTGAACAACCTTTGGCCACAACTTGGGTTCTGATTAATTGGTTGTTGTTTGTAGAAGTTCCTACAGCTAAGGTTACATCTTGCAAAGTTGTTGCACTTACTACTGTTAGCGGGCTATCAGTAATGTTTACTGTATAGTCTTCTGTTTCGTCGTAGTATCCATAATACATATCGTTACAAGGATCTTGGGTAGCACCTGTAGAGTAGTAATACTCTTCACGAACACGCATCCTAGATTGGCCCAAAGTAGCACTACAAGGAACAGTGAAGTTGAACAAACTTGTAACAGGAGTTGTATTTGAAGCTGGTTGCTGAGTAAACTGATTGATTTTTTCACTAGATTGGAAAGTTCCATCTTGATTAAAGTCAATCCAAACTGATACATACATATATGAGTAACATTGAGCAGTAACTGAAACTGTTTGAGCCGAACCTTTTTGAATATCAGCAGAAAGATTGGTATAGTTAGAATAAGTAATATTTGCCGGTGGTAAACCAGTGTTATTATTGATAGCACCAATGCTTACATTGGTAATACCACCATTGCCTGAGTTATATGAAGAGGTTGCTGTAACACATGGCTGAGGTATAATCCTGCGTTTTCCGGTAGGATTAGTTACGCTAGGTGTATATGGAGAACCTGCAACTGTAATTTGACTAACGGTAGCATCAATACTATCACCAGTGTTTGCACCAGTTTTAACACTATATGCAACCCAGAAATAGTTATTACCTGGCAACAAGGCTTGTGTAGCATTTGTTGTAATTGCGGTATTATAAGCCAAAGCCGATTGAATTACATAAGTACCATATAAAGTAGTGGTAGCAAATGTAGCACTATTACCCGTATAATAAATGCGGGCTGAATCCACGTCGGCATTAAAGGTGGTAGTAGAAGTAGCTGTTCCAGCAGTTGACCATTTAAGTTGTGTCAAGTTTACTGCAGAACCAGAACTCATATTTATTTGTACACCTAATACTGCATTGTAACGGGTACCTTTACCAACAGAACCTGTTGATGGTTGGAAACCAGAAACACTGTTCCAAGTCATAGGGTTATCAATAACTCTATTTCCTGATGGGGCAGTACTTGTGGGTGAATAAGCATTACCACCTACAGTTACACTGGTAAACTCACCGTCCACCACATCAGTAAGCGTAGCTCCTGAAACAATGTCGTAAGTTAGCCAGAACCAGTTGGTATCAGCTACCAAGGCTCTTGTACCTGTAATGTTAAATGAAGAGGTAGATGGGGTAGCATTAGAACCAAACAAAGTAGTAGTAGCAAAAGTGTTGCCGTTACCTGTCCAGTAAATTTTAGCTGTACCAATATCAGAAGTACTTGTAGAACCATTGGCATTTACTGTGAAACTTGTAGCATTCAATGAACCGCTACAACCTCCAGCAATTACAGGCATTGCAATTATTTGAACATTGCTAGTACCTGGGCTCACTGCCAAAGTATTTGTTTGTGAAGTAAAGCTACTGGCATAAGCTAGTGGGCTATCAACTACATTTACCAAATAGTCTTCAGTTTCACCATAACCATAAGTAATACATGGAGCTGACCAATAACTGGCTGAATAATAAGCAGCCATTACACGCATTTGTGTGTAACCTAAATTGGCTGAACAAGGAATAGGGATAGTAAACGTGTGGGTGGCATTTGGCGTACCGTTTCCTGAAGCAGTTGTTACAATTTGTTCACCAGTTGAGAAAGTTCCATCTTGGTTGAAGTCAATCCAAGCAACAATACCAATAGGGCTACCGCTGTATGAACCTAAATCGACACTAAGTGTAGGATTAGATTTACGTTGCAAAGTAGCTACCGAGGTACTTGCTGAATAGCCTGGAGAGGAAGTACCAGCTGCTGGAGTGGTTACATTTAAGTTGTTAAACGTTACGTTGGTAATACCCAATCCCACATAACCACTATAGTTATAAGAATGGTTAGGTGTGCAATAAGCAGGCATAATTCTGCGATAACCTGCTGGGCTGGTAACCGTAGGAGTTTGGGTGGCACCCGCAACTCTAATACGAATTGCACGGGCATCAACTGAATCGCCTGTAGTTGCACCTGATTTAATATCGTAAGTTAACCAAAAATAGTTGGTACTATTAGCTAGCGGCTGTGTGCCCAAAAAGTTCATCTGACCATTTGGGGCGGCAATAGTACTTCCATATTGGGTAGTGGTGGCAAAAGTGCCAGTATTTCCAGTATACCACATTTTGGCATTGGAGATATTTGTGGTAGCATTATTTGTACCATTGGTACCCGTAGTATTCAATACAATGGAGTCCATATTAATAGGAGAACCTGCAGCAGACATAACAACCTGAACACCTATTATGGCTTGTGAAGTAGCACCTTTCGATACAAAAATTGTACTTGCTTGTGTTACTGTAGAAGAAGAATAGGTCATAGGAGGAATAATTTGTCTATTTCCTACTGGAGATTTGTTTGAACTAGGGAAGGTAACACCACTTATATGAATATCATTTGCATTTATTTTAGCATCTAAATAATCATACATTGTGGGGCTGGCCACTACGTCATACACTAAATATAAATAAGTAACTGCACAAGGCAAGCTATAATTTAAAGTGTTAAAGGTTGCTTTTCCACTTGAGAAAGTAGCACTTGAACCTATTTGTGTAGAGGTACTTGTGCTAAACACATTGGATGAAGACACATAGAGTTTCACTGCCGATACATCAGCATCGCTGGTGTTATTAGAAGTAACTACAACTGTATCTAATTTTTGAGAGCCAGTTACGCCTTGCACATCAATATCCATTCTTATTATTTCATTGCCAGTAGAACCAGCAGAAACAGAATTTACTGATGCTGTGCTATAATTAATGTTGTTTACAGTCATAGCTGAACCACTTGAAGGAGTGTAGGTATAGGTTAAGCCTTTATCAGGTCTGTTTCCCGAACCTCCCATGTAACATGAAGCTGAATTTGACGAACCGTTTGCATCATTTGCAAACCAAGTTCCTGATGAACAACTACGGTTAAAGTAGTCTGAATTAGAAGAACCGCGTAAACCAACCTGTCTTGAAGTATAACTTCCAGTAGGTTGAGTTAATACCGAATCGTACATTAATCTGACAACACCATTACAAGTGTTTAGTCTAATTTGAAAACCAAAACGTCCGTCTTGGTAATAACAAGCATTGTCAGTCCATTGAATAATGAACTCACTTCCTACTTGTTGGTAGATAATGGCGGGTGATCCGCTACTTGCATTTGTTCCATAATACGAACACGCTGCAATTACACCACTGTAAGAGGCTCCACTGCTAATAGGAGCTGGGTCGTAACTAGGCACCGTAGAGCCAAATACGACATAACCCATTGCACAGATCTGCAAACTGGTATAACTACTCCCATTAAAATTAAATGATGGGATGGTGATTGCCGACGACACATCGTAATAGTTCCAAGAACCTGATTTAAACGCCGTAGCACCACCACCGGTGGTAATAGGCGTGTAAGTTCCCTTGCTTTTCGCGAAGTTGTAGTTGGACGTTAGCTGTGCCTTGGCCCCCCCGAAGGTGAGTAGCAACAGCATGAACACGCCGAGATAAGACATCCATGTCTTTCCCAGCAAGAGGTTGGGCGTCGGTGAAACCGAGCCAACTCTCTGATTTTGTTGAGTTGATTTAGATAACATAATTTAATTTAGATTAATTTAATTTAATTGGTTTTTAATTAATGTCTCGAGTAGTTTTAAGTGAAGCCTTAAGCTTCTCTAGTTAGCTAAAGAGGATACTCAGCCTTTAGGATTTGGAAATCCTTTTTATTTTAACAACTAGAAGTTTTGGGGAGAGTAATTTTTTTAGATCATAGGCGTTTTGTTTAGTTAATTTATATTTTGGTTCAACAATTTATTCAAAATTGGGTATTAATTTCTTAATCGTGGAATAATCAAAGAAGGGGCAACAAAATAGCATGACGTTGATTTCGTCACCCCATAATCAATTTATCCTAATCTGATTCAAATGTACGCATTAAATTTATAAAAACAAATTATTCCTAAATTATTTTATTCTAATAATCAGATATTTAAAATGCCAACTACGGGCATTCCCATAAATCTATAAAACTGCTATAACTGTAGATAACATGTTCTTTGTTTAGCTTTTGAAACTAAAAGTAAAACAAGATAGAATTGCATAAATAATTAAGCAGCAAAATCGGTACTTCTCGTCTATATCGGTACAATTGTTTTTAACCCCGTGCCCTTGCACTCCCATAGTCTCCTAATCTAGACATCATAATTCAAGGGCACATTTGGGTTTTTATATAAGAGCTTATTTCTAACTTTGATTTTATACATAGCGATTTTGTAATAGATATTTTTACAATTTCCGTTTTGAATTTAGTCATATATCAAATACATTTTTTTTATATAAATAACAGATTAAATTTTATGGATGAAAATGTACCAGAAAAATAATATACTAATTTGTATTTTGCAGAAAAAAAGAGGATACAATTTTTATATAAAATAATATATATAAACTATGTATTATTTAATATAAAAATTATAAGAGAAAAAAACTATCTATTATTAAACAATTTAATATGCTCTCCCAAATTATTTTTCAATATATATATTCCCACGGCGTAATTATCTAAATCTATATATTTGGAAGCAAAACCATTAATAATAGAAGAATAAATTAATTTATTATCCATGGTATATATATATATTATTTGCGTTTGTTGACTCGTATTATTTACTATTATATTCCCATTTGCGGGATTGGGATAAACTGAGAAATTATTAGACATGGCAGGCTTTGCGATTCCGTTAGTTGTAGTGGTGGTATCAATTTTATCTACTCGTTTCACAGAAGCGGTGTTTGTTAATATAGGCTTTTCATAATCGAAATATATATGTGCTTTGTTTATAATAGTTTCTCCTGTATTCATATCACGTTTTAATTTTGCAGAAAAATTAATATATCCTTTACTTCCCACTTGATCTTGCTTAACCGGTAATAGATTAATGTTCTCGAAAGTGAAATATAATATATTACCATCAATGCTTAATTTATATGGATGGGATGCGTGATTTAAAGTAATTTCATAAGCTGGCAAATCACTACTAAGCGTGTCTGATATTACTACGTTTCGTGCATAATCTGTTCCTTCATTTTGGAAATTTATTTGATATACAATTTCTTTAACAGGCTTATCTGTTTTTCCTGTGGGATAACATTGTTTTTCATTGGGGTCGTAGGCCATTATAATTGCTTGCCTTAGGGTATCAAAATTGTCTGATGAATCACTATCATATTTCGATTGCTGTATGGATGTTGTTATATAGTTATAATCTCCCAATTGATATTTAGTACTGGTACACAAACTAAAAGTATATTCTTTTATTTCATCTGTTTTAATACTATCAATTGTAAAAGTTGCGATACCGTTATTATAGAAACATTTTCCCAGAGAAACCGTATCCATCAAAGTATCAAAGCTAAAAGAAGCAAGTATATTATATGCGTTAATTCCATTGTTTCGTACCATTACAAAATATTGTATAGTATCGGCCTTTCTGGCAAATCCTAAATTTTGGGAAACTATTTTTACCTCCAAATCATTTGTCAAGGGCGTTACCATCGGTATATTATGATATTTAGTTCCCTTCACATCAACAGTATCATATTGTGTTGTAGTTTCTGTGGTATATTTTCCTTTTTTAGCACGCAAGGAAATTGGCATATTAAAATCAACAAATAAGGAATAATTACCATTCTTATCGCTTATAGTTGCAATATTTTTATATAGCGTATCGGGATCATATACAATAGCATTAGGTATTATATTTTCACCACTATCCAAAATGCTATTTTTATTAATATCATTATATGTTTTCCCCATGATAGTACCTTTTTTTAAGCTGGTACAAACTATATTTTGGGGGCTCATATTTGATACATCTCCAGAAAAATATAGTCTTTTATTATCTGAATATGCCCATATTCTGCTATATATACTTGTTTTCAAATTGCTACTAAACACACTATATTTACCTGCATTTTCTACATAGTAATAACCATATCCGTTTAAAGGCGAAATAACCAATAAATCATTCACTACATTAATTCCAAAGTCCCATCCATATCCAGGTATACTAACTCCTGTATTTACTAACTGAAAAGTGCCTTTTATTAATTTAAATAATTTGTAATCGTAGGTGTTACTCATATAGCCTAAAAGATACACATCATTGTTTTTAATTGCCAGCTTATATTCGTTGTAAAAACCACCAAATAATTTAATGTTATATCCAATACATTTTTCGCCAGTAAAACACCAAACCGAATCACGATATTTTAGGGTAATCCACAGTAAATCATTGTTGATTTTTACATTGCTTAGTTCACCTCTAAATCCTTGATTATTTGCCATGTCCAAAGCGTGATCGTCAACCCAATTCCCATTTACAAATTTTGTCATCCATTTAAGCACCTTTCCTGAGGAGCTTATCGGAATTGCTCCTATTATTCTAAGTGTATCTTTCCATACAACAATCCTTCCTATACTAGCATCTAGTGTATTTGAATGATTAATATTTAACATAAATGAATTGCCAAGCTGTGTCCAAGAGGTGCCGTCGTATTTTTTCACATTGGCGATACTGGAAGTTATTTTATTAAATGCATCTACCGTATAGCTTATATAGGAAAATATGACCGTGTCTTTATTAAACCCAAACTGATAATGGTTGAACTGGTTATAATTTATTTGATGTGTATGAATACTATCTGTTACAATAAAAGTATCAGAAAAACTCCATTTTGAGCCATCCCAAATATCTAAAAACAATTTGTACGTATTAGAGTCTGCCGTCTTCCAGAAAACTGGATAATAAATTTTATTATTGTAGGGATTAATCTCCGTATGAAATCCCTTATTTGCATTACGGTCATCTTCGGCATAAGGTAAACCACTGCCCATTCTATCAAGTTTTTGGGCGTTGGTTTGAATAACGTTGCTACTGATTAAAAAAATCAATAATATTTTAACCAACATTATATTTTTTATTTCCATACTTTTTATATCAAATATTATAGCATTATCCCCACCCCTATTTGAATGCTCTGTTGCACTCCGCGACTGTATACACTTCCATGAGATTGATTCAAGTCCCAGCCCGATACTCGCCCATTATAACCCACATTTATATTACATTGTTCATTTAGATAATATCTGAATGCCAATCCCCATTCAGGCATTAACAAGCCATTATGTTTCCGGGTATTCTTAACTGGATCTCCTTTATCAATATCGTAGAACGTGCCTTTGCTCTGGCTATATATATCCACACTTGCACCAAACAAGGCTTTTACATCCATTAAGTTTGAAAATTGCCAAGAATAGTATACCCGTGATAATATTGCCACCTCTGTATTTGTAATATTTGTAGTGGGGATAATTTGTTGTTGGCTGGTGGGCAGATGCACATAGCCCATAATCTGATTGCTCGCACTATCTCTCACTGGAATATCGCCATAGATATAGTTGAAAGAAAGGTGTTGTAAACTTTGAATATAGTTTAACCCGCCAGATATGCCCAGACCTTTTATTAGTGGTTGATAATACTCTATTTTAGCGTTGTACATCGTCCCTTTGTTATTTGTATTAGTCCAGGCTTTTTGATAATCTTTGTGCGTAATATCGCTTGTGGTGGTCTTCTTCACATTTTCATAATCAATCCCCGCTCCTACCGAAATCAAAAGTTGGGGTCCAGATTTTAATTGATGTGTTTTCTTTTGAGGTCTCACAGCTTTTTGTTTGTTCTCGAATAGCAAATTATTTTCGAAGAATGCGGTTTGATTCTGCAAAAACAGGTTTGCAAATATAGCATGATGTGGTATTAAAAAAATGCTATTATTTTCTAATCTATTTTCCAAGGGAAATGGTAAAAAATTGGGCTCGGCTACTATAGCAAAATGCTCGGGCTGGCTTACATTATATAAGTAACGGGGTGCTGTAATAATTTCTTTTTTTGAATTAATAGCAGTTTCACCAGAGCTTTTAGTATGAGCTGGAACGTTTGGAACATTTGCCCCAATATTATGCGTGCTGCCAGGGTTGCTAATTGATTGCAGATGCCCCTCGCCTGGGGTATTATTGCTCATCATGTTTAAATACAAGACAATACCTACTGCTACACAACCAAAAAATATCCACATAAACGGGCGTTTCTTGGGTTGCCGGGGCGTGGAATTAACGGCGTTTGAAATATCGTGCCAATGAGAATTGTCAACCGGGGATTCCCAATTCCCGAGTGCCTTTTTTAACGCCTTGTCAATTTTAGAATTAGACATTTATACTTTTCTCTACTTTTTTATTTGATTTTTTTTCTAAGCAACTGCCTAGCACGTGCTACATTGCTTCTGGACGATGATTCACTTATACCCAACAATGCTGCAATCTCGGCATGTGAATATCCATCCACGGCAAACAAATTTAAGCAGGTGCGGTATTGGTCGGGCAATTGATCAAGCAAGCTAATTGCATCTTCTGAGGTGAGTAATATTTCTTCTTCATGGTCATCGTGGTTAGTTTCTGTTACTGTTTCTTCAAAATCGGAGGTTAACTGTATAAAAATATTTTCATTGCGTCGTTTTCTTAAAAAATCAATTGCATTATTTGTCATAATGCTGTGTGTCCATGTTTTGAGTGATGCATTTCCTTTATAGTTATGTAAATTATTAAAAATCTTTATAAACCCGTCCTGAAAGGCATCTCCTGCTTCTGCTTTGTTATTAATGTACCGTCTACAAATCCCCATCAATAGCCCACTATAGGTATCAAACAACTTTTGCTGAGCTACTCGATTCCCTTCCACGCATTTCTGGGCCAACAATAGGTCTCTTTGGTTCATTATTAACTACCTGCATTAGACGCCTTGATTAAAAAATGTTGCGTGCAAATATAAATTAAATTCATAAGCAGTTGGGTTTATTTAACATATCAGAAATAAGGTTCAATTTTAGTTGATTTTAGTTGTAATATCTCCATACAATTAATATATGAACAAATTCTGCGGTTAGGATTTACAAATTATTCCCATTAGGTTTGCATGTACAAACCATTCTCATGCTTGCCTCAAATGAAAAAAATAGTTATTATCATATTACTAATATATAATTCCTATTATACTTTTGGCCAATGCAAATATGTGTGGGCACAGTGGACCGACCAAGGGCAAACAGACTCTGCTACTGCCTCGCTGGTTGTAAATGGGCATAGTATCGATATGACCATGACCGCCAATTATAAATTTGCTTTTGGAACATTTATATATGGTTATGCTTCTTTCAAAAATTTCTCCGACCCTCCTCCCAATAGCACGGTACCCCAAACCACTTGGAACGTGGGTAACGGTGGAAAAACTACCATGTGCTTTTCAGAGCCTGTTGTAAATCCTTCTCTGTTTTTATCATCCATAGGCAATGCCAATAATTCCGTAACTTTAAATTTTTCGTTACCCTATAAATTGGTATACGATGCTGGAGGAGCCAAATTTGTAAACAATAAAACCATTACTGGTTATGAAGGAAATTGTATTATAGAATTTCCCGGTACTTTTACTTGTATTACCATATTTTCAACCACGCCCGAAGTATATACCAATATAACTTGGGGTATAAAAAACCCCCTCGCTGCGGGTTTTCTTTTTTACGATGTTTGCTTAAATGATAGTATTGCTTTTGTAAATACATCTACCATAAATGCACCAGGATTAATTACTGATTATCACTGGGATTTTGGGGATGGCGATACTTCATCGCCGCAAAATCCAACGCATCTATATATTAAAGCAGGCAACTATAAAGTAAGTCTAAAAGTAACCTCCGATAATTTATGTACGGATATAATAACTTATCAGGTAATTGTATATCCCCAACATCATATAAGCAACCCACAAACTATTTGCTACGGCCAAACCTACACTTTAAACGGGCACAACTATAATACTTCAGGTATATATGATGATACACTTAAATCAGTATTTGGTTGCGATAGTATTATAACAACAAACTTAAATATATTGCCGCCCCCCGCAGCAAATAATGTTTCAGTTTCTATTTGCCCAGAAGCTTTGTACCAATTGCCCAGCGGGAATAAAACCAATGTAGCAGGTGTATATAATGATACCCTTAAATCGGTTTATGGTTGCGATAGTGTTATTATAACCACACTTTCTATATATAGGCAAATTCAAGATTCGGCCCAAATAAAAAATATAACTTGTTATGGCAATATTGATGGAGAAATAAAACTGCATGCCTATAATGGTATCTCGCCTTATTTATATAATATAATAGGAACGGGAACCAATGCCATAGGTAACTTTGTAAAACTAGCCTTATTTAGACTTTTCCATTTAATTTCATCGAATATTAATTTTTGAGAACTTAATGTTTTTACGCCATTAAGAAAATTGGGTAAGAAATCTGTACCAGTTAATCTCCTTTCTAGCACTTTAGTACAAATCGGACAAAAAACTATAGTTTTATCTTTAATCGCTGTGCTTGAATCATTAAACGGTCTCTTCATTATGCAATCATATGCAGATCTATATACTCCATGTTCATAACCCAGACCACCTTCCCATAATTCAACATTTCTGTTTTCTTGCTTTATTAAATCGGCGGCAGTTGCATTCTTTCTTATTTTCAACTTTTGATTTTTGCTAAGATATCTTTTCCATTTAAAATCGTTTGGAGGAGTATATAAACTACCATCATTCAAATTACCATCTATTAAAATAAGATTTTCAAACAAACTCGCTAATGACTTTTCGCCTAAATTTGTTATTGTCCCACCATTGTCTGCAATATGCTCATCAGCTAGTTTTCCAAAATGCCTGCCTAATATCCTCGCAACAAAAACTTCTGTAAAACCTTTTGATTCTGTAAAATAGATATCATACTCATTATTACTTCCAATACTACCATGTATTTCAACTCTGTTTGTATTCCAATATGCAGAATTGCCATTAAGTAAAACAATAAAAACTGAATTTTGGACTAGAAAATTGGGAGCATTGTATTCATGTAGTACTGTATCTTTAACACATAAGTCGTATGCACTTCCATTTGAAGGATGCAACTTTACATTCAACGCATTTATTGTTTCAAGTAATTTAGCAGAATCATATCCAAAATCATTTCCATGAATATAAGAGTCTATCAAGGTTTGATTTATTGGTTTATCGCTAAGAGAAGAAATAATTTTGGGACCATTATTGTTAAAATAATCAACAGTCTCATATAAATATGGTATTATTTGAAATCTAGCTTGATTATTAAGTAAATTAAAAGGTTTGATTTCAACTAGATTTTTAGCTATTCTTTGCCAATCATCACTAAAATCTTTAAAATTAGTATAGCCTTCTGGAATGATGTGTAATGAGAAGGTATTAGTTAGGTCAAGATAATTATTCATCATTACGTCTCCCCATTTAAATCCATATATTTTATTCATTGTAATTTATATTTAATTTTATAATAAATGATTCAGCATTGCTGTTATCTTTTCTCTTTGCAGGATCAGAGTTTATGATCTCTGATTCATGCATTTTATTTAAAACGATGGTTATATACTCAGGACTATGTTGTGTGCATAAAATACTGTAATCTTGATATTTTAAAGAGTCAACTTTAATGGATGAATTGCTATACAGGACAGAAATTTTATTCGTTATCATATCATATTGAAGTATATTTATTAGATTTTTAAGTTTTATCTCCTGGTGATTGACAGTAATTTTTTCAATATTAAATGCAAGTAAATACGATTTGTTATTATTAAAATTAGTATTTAATAATTTAAACATGTTTGGGATATTGTGATTGGAACCCTCTTTAATTGCAAAAAAGTGATTTTTTGGATTCTTTCCTGTAATTCTCATTAAGTAATAGATGTTATTTTCCACCTTATTAAAATGCTCTTCTTTATTATTGATACAGTCTATGATAAAAGTATCCGACAATAGATAAATAGATGATGAGTTTGAAAGCGAATCAGAAATATTATCCATCAACTCACCCTCATATAACAATTGTTGGCTTCGGTTTATTTTAAAAGAATCTAAATCAAAGATGAAATTATTTGTATATGATGCAACTCCCCAATTATTACCCGAAGGCATCTTCAAGGGAAACTTAAAATTAGCTATCAAAATTGTATCTATGCTATTTGCATTAGTATACTTGCTTTTTATACACGAAATAAATAATTTATTATTGCTATTATTTTTGTTGGAAGAGCCCATAAATTTTGTAAGTCTAATTGTGGGCTTCCTCATGCTAATTGGCATCTCATTCACGGAAGATTTTTTTTCATTTTCAGAGGAAAATTTTATGCCTAAACTATTTTTATATAATAGACTACCACTTGAGTCAAATTTAAATAAGAATAACTTCTCTCCTTGCTCAGAATAGTTTTCAATTGTTTTGTGATTCACAATTAATCTAAATGGTTCGGTTGTGCTTAATATAAAATCAATGTTATTATTACTTCTATTAATAGAATATGTAAAATCAATTTTATTCCCTTTTGAAAAAGAATTAATTACTGAATTCCATAATAATTTTCCAGTTATTGATACTTTAAGCAATTGTATTTTAAACGAATCACTTTCAACTGCTTCGTACCCTGTTCCAAAACTTATAGTAGTTGCTTTTGTAGTAATTAAAAGAATGTAAAAACAATTATCCTCGTCAAGTGTAAATTGATTTATTTCTATATCAATATTTTTATCAAATGAAAATTGATTTAAAATAACAGCTTCAATTACGTCAGATTTTTTATTTAATAATTTTGAATTAATGGAATAGCAGGTTCTCTTATCTTTAGTTGTTTTATCTAGGGAATAAATTATTGTATTACCTTCAGAGGCATTTTTAATTATAGCGTTTTCCTTATAGATTCCATAATTAGGGTTCAAAACGGACTGTCTAACTTTTATTTGCCCATAAGAAGCGAAACTTTGCAGAATAAGCAACAAAATTATATATAAAGTGCAATATTTAATCTTTATCATTTTTTTCAAACAATGAAATATAAAACTTAATTCAAAATGATTTTATTCTTAATCTCTTTATTTCCTTTCACCACATACATCCCCCTCGCCAACCCCTCACAATCCACCCTCAAAACTCCTTCACCTTTCACATTTATCGTTTTCACCAATTGCATTTGCATATTATATAATTGCAAACTGCCGGTATAGGGTTCATTAAACTGTATATTAAAATAACCATCGCTGGCGGGGTTAGGGTAAATGGTAAAGTGTTGTTCTTGTTTTATGGGAGATGGGGGCACTGCAAGGCCATAAGCTATGCCTTCGGGGCCGGTTTTTACGAGGCGTATTTGGAAGTAGGAATATGTGGGAGTGGAACTTCTGCCCACAATGGCATAGCCTCCATCACTTGTTTTAGTGGTATAGCCTCCGCTTTCGGTATATTTGTTTCCGTATTTGTGTTCCCATATTTTGCTGCCGTTTTTGTCGAGCTTTATTAGTTTTAAATCTTCATAGGGGCTATCGGTTGTTATTCCTCCTATGGTATAGGTGCTGTCGGCATTCTGCATACATTTAACTCCATTAACTGGCACTGACCAAACAGAATCGCCATTGGTATCAAATTTCATGGTTTTACTACCTGTAATAAGGAATCCTCCATCCAATGTTTGTATACAAGATCTGGCATAATCATCTTTTAAGTTTCCATAACTTTTTTCCCACTTAACCACACCGGCGTTACTCACTTTTAGTATATATATATTTGATGCTCCATTA
>JANYDJ010000217.1 GCA_025363675.1 Flavobacteriaceae bacterium
AGCAATGCGAGCTACCGCACGCGTAATTTTACGGGTAACAAATGTTTCGCCACGTATAGGGCTTTCGTGGTTAAATAATATTCCATTGCACGCAAACATATTATAGGCTTCACGATAATTCACAGTTATCCAAAATCCATAAAGTTTGGCAACCCCATAAGGTGAACGCGGATAAAAAGGCGTTGTTTCACTTTGAGGAACAGCTTGCACCAATCCATAAAGTTCGGAAGTAGAAGCTTGATATATTCTGGTTTTCTCGGTGAGCCCACAGATACGTACTGCCTCCAAAATGCGAAGGGTTCCTATTGCATCGCAATTAGCGGTATACTCAGGTGTTTCAAAACTTACTTTTACATGACTTTGTGCAGCCAAATTATATATTTCATCGGGTTGCGTTTCTTGCACAATTCGTGTGAGGTTGGTCGAATCCGTAAGGTCGCCATAGTGCAACTTTAGGCGGAGATTTCCCTCGTGCTGGTCTTGGTATAAGTGGTCAATCCTGTCAGTGTTAAATAACGAGCTGCGGCGTTTAATGCCATGCACCATATAGCCTTTGTTCAATAAAAACTCAGCAAGGTATGCTCCGTCTTGTCCTGTAATTCCTGTAATGAGAGCGGTTTTCATGTATTACTTTTTCTGATTGTATTTTTAAGAGTTATGTTTGCAAAACTAATACATTTACCTCAAGTCGCCATTTTTTGAACCAAACAATTTTGATATATAGTCCCCAAACGTCCTGCAGGCTTGCCTATACAGCAGGGGTGATATTTGGCAAGGGGAGTTTTAAAATTACACAAAATGAGTTTGATTTGCAGAATTATGAAGGCCCTGCGGTCAATTATAGTGTTCACCCGTTAAAAGGCACTATGCAGATTTTGCCTGATGGGTTATTATACGAAACGGGTATTAAAAAATTTTCTCCCTCATTTCACGTGTCAGCGGACTACAAATTATTCTTGAATGAAGAGAAAGATTTCTTTCAAAATAATATTTTAGGTTTTGATATTTTCTCTGCGGTATTTTATATAGTAAGTAGATATGAAGAGTATGGCAATTATATAGCTGATGAACATGGACGTTTTGGTGGTAAAAATAGTGGTATGTATCAATTTAATGTCCACACTAAACCCTTGGTGGATATATGGCGACAAAAACTTTATGATACTTTAAAAAAACAATATCCTGATTTTGAAATTCCTCCCATATATTATAACGAATTAGCTACTGTTGATATTGACCGATTGTATTTATATAAAGAAAAAGGTTTGATAAAATCTGTAGGAGGTATGGTAAAAGATATATTATCGGGCAAATTTAAAAATGTATCCAAACGCTTGAATGTATTGCTGGGCAAAGAGAACGACCCACATGACAATTTATCGGATATTATAACCCATTACAAAAAGCAAAATATAGAACTCAAAATTTTTTGGTTATTGGGAGATAAAAAAAAGTATGATAATAATTTATCTTCTGCCCATTCTAAACAAATAATTACCATACAAAAAACTTCTGAGTATGCAGAAATAGGAATTCACCCATCCTATAATTCTTATAATAGTATCGCACAGATAATGACGGAAAAGCAAAGGCTGGAAACCCTATTGGGCAAACCCGTTTCTGCGTCACGACAACATTTTCTGCGTATGCAATTGCCGCAAACTTATCAGCAACTTTTACAATGTGGTATTTCTCAAGACTACACAATGGGCTGGCATGATATAGTAGGTTTTAGAGCAGGCACGGCACAGGCTTTCAATTGGTATGATATAGAAAATGAAACAGAAACTGATTTGCAAATTACTCCATTTGTTGCAATGGATGTTACGCTGAAAAACTATATGAAATTGAATATAGAGCAAGCATGTATTATACTAACTGATTTACAAAATGAAATCAGAAAATATGGAGGTGTCTTTTGCACTATTGCTCATAATGAATCTTTTTCGCAATGGGGAGATTGGGAAGGCTGGGATATTTTTTGACCTTGTGTTTTTATAGAAGTGCAATGTATATTTGCATAAAATAAAATGCCATGCAACTTTCAAGCGAACAACTAAGTTTAATTCAGCACTACTTCAGTGAACAACCAGTTCTGAAAGCTTACTTGTTTGGTTCAAGAGCCAAAGATGAAGCCAGTCCAGGAAGCGATATAGATATATTAGTTGAGTTAGATTATAGCCAACCCATTGGTCTAGAATTTATCCAAATGCAACTTGATTTGCAAAACATATTGTTAGGAAAAGTTGACCTAGTGTCAGCAAGAGGATTGTCTAAGTTTATCAAGCCTTATATCGAAAAGGAAAAATTATTGATATATGAAAAGTGACTTCTCAGACAAAGCTCGATTACAACATATTATAAATGCGATTGAGGAAATCGACAAGTATACAAAAGATGTATCAAAGGATGATTTCTTGAATAACTCAATGATGTATAATGCCACTTTGAGACAATTAGAAGTAATTGGAGAAGCCTCAAATAGACTATCCTCTGAAGTAATTCAGAATAACACCGATATTCCATGGGCAAGAATTATTGCACTTAGGAACTTGGTAATACATGAATATTTTGGAGTTGATGATATTACAATATGGAATATTATCAAAACTAACCTTCCTGATTTGAAAGCAAAACTTTTGCTTATTATATAAGTTTGCTAAAACAAGCTCTTCTGCTCACCCCCGCCTTTGCCACCTTTCTTAGATTTATCATCCTTTTTGGGAGCAAATTCTTTAAACTCTTTTAGCTTGGGCATTTTCATATATACATCATCGGTAGGAACTTCAAAAATTACTTCTTTGCTGGAATTTGCCTTTGCTTTTTTCTCCACTTTTTCTTTAGGAGCCAATAACTCGCAGTCGAAATATTGTTTGGCGGCGGCTATTCTGTTGCCCATAGCACGCCAACCTTTAATATCTATAAAATCGTTGAGTGACAAAGTTTCTGTAATTGATTCTGATTTTTTGCGTCCTTTGGTAATCTTTACTAGCGGTTCTTCCATAGTAGTAGCCATCAATAATTTGCTACCAGACTCTTCCGATATATAATAGAATTTTTTATTCTGAGAAAGGGTTTCCAACAAGAAACGCTTTACATAATAATTACCCGAACTGCCATCGTAGTGTATCGCAGAAACTGCTTTATCGGGATCAAATTTTTCTAATAATATAATATCTTTGGGTTCATATCTATTGGTCAATTCAAAATTGGTAAGCTCATAAGAGCCATCTTTATATAATACCAATATATGATCTTTTGTATCAAAATTACCCAACAATCTTCCGCGTTCATCGGTATTTAGTTTGCCAATATTTATATCATACCATATATCGACACCGCCAATAGATGATGCACCTTTTTCTTTGAATTTCACCGCCTTCACCAAATGTTTGCTCAGGGTATTTCCCAATGCATTTCTACCTTTTACTTGTAGTAATCCAAAGTCGTAATCGAAAACTTTTTGGCGGGCTTTGCTATTGGCATGTAGGAACACCGTTACTATCTCGGCTTCGGCATTGGCATTGGCACTAAAGTATAATACTTTGCTGCCTTTGGTTCCCTTGGTAAGGTCGTATTCTTTATCACGCGTAATACCGGCAACATTAAAACGTTTCACCATTGCTACATTGCTTTGGCCATCTTGATATATTAAATTATATACCATACGTTCGTTGTTTTTTCGGAAAATATCTACATGAATAATATCTTTTCCTGCAAAAGTTTTTTCGGCCACTTTGCTCACCACCATTTTTCCATCTTTGCGAAATACTATAATATCATCGTACTCCGAACAGTCGCATAAAAATTCATCTTTCTTTAATGAGGTTCCCACAAAACCTTCTTCACGATTTACATATAGTTTTTGGTTGGCAATAGCCACCACTTGTGCTTTTATAATATCGAAAGTACGCAGCTCGGTTTTACGCTCACGGCCTTTACCATATTTCTTTAATAAATTTTCATAATAACGAATAGTGAAATCTTTGATATTGGCTATATCATTTTTCACTTCTTTCATGTGCAGCTCCACAGCTTTTATATGTTCGTTTGCTTTAAAGCCGTCAAATTTCGAGATGCGTTTGATTTTTATTTCTGTTAAGCCAACTATATCTTCCTGTGTTATTTCACGTTTGAATAATTTCTTATAAGGCTTCAACCCCTTGTCGATAGCGGCCAAAACAGCTTCCCAAGTTTTACATTCTTCTATATCTCTATATATACGTTTCTCAATAAATACTTTCTCCAGCGACGAGTAATGCCAATCATCTTGCAGCTCGCCCAGTTTTATATCCAGCTCGCGTTTTAATAATTCTTGTGTGTGTTTGGCACTGTGTTCTAATAAATCTGTTACCGTTAAAAAGTGTGGTTTCTCGTCCACAATCACGCAACAGTTTGGCGATATAGATACCTCACAATCGGTGAAAGCATATAATGCATCCACAGTAATATCAGGAGAAACACCGGGAGCAAGATGTATAACTATTTCTACATTCTGTGCCGTGTTATCTGTTACTTTTTTAATTTTTATTTTGCCATTGTCGTTGGCTTTTACAATACTATCAATTACGGAGGTAGTATTTGTTCCATAAGGAATTTCACGAATCACCAAAGTCTTTTGGTCTATCTCTTCTATCTTGGCACGCACTCTAACTTTGCCTCCACGTTTGCCATCATTATAGTTGGTTACATCAATAAGTCCGCCTGTTGGGAAATCGGGATATAATTGTACGCGTTTATTTTTTACAATATCGATACATGCTTTTAGCAGTTCACAAAAATTGTGGGGCAATACTTTGGTGCTCAATCCCACTGCAATTCCTTCAACCCCCTGTGCCAATAGCAATGGGAATTTCATCGGTAAAGTTATGGGCTCTTTTTTGCGACCATCGTAGCTTGCTTGCCACTGGGTAGTTTGCGGATTGAACGCCACCTCTAATGCAAATTTGCTCAAGCGGGCTTCTATATAACGTGCAGCAGCGGCTGAGTCGCCAGTGTTCACATCGCCCCAGTTACCCTGGGTTTCAATTAATAAATCTTTCTGACCGAGGTTTACAATAGCCTCGCCTATGCTGGCATCACCATGTGGGTGGTACTGCATACTCTGCCCTATAATGTTGGCCACCTTGTTAAAACGCCCATCGTCCATTTCTTTCATGGCATGCAGTATGCGGCGTTGCACGGGCTTTAGGCCATCATTAATGTGTGGCACGGCACGCTCCAATATCACATACGAGGCATAGTCCAAGAACCAATTCTCGTAGAGTCCCGTGATTGGAATTATATGCGTAACATCCTCGTTGTCGTTATGTTTGTTGTCTGCCTCTATCATTTAACGCCGCAAATGTAAAGCATGCGGGCGTTTGTTTATCGGCTAAGAATTCACAATGGGTTGTGGATTATTTGGGGGGGGCGTCGTGTCGGGGGGATTTGACAAATCTGCATGGGCACAGGCGTGGCGGAGTTGTCAAATCTGCGGGTGGTGGCAGTCGCTGTCTGAATCACGGATTACACAGATTAAAGGATTAACACGGATTAAAACAAATACAAAAAAATCTGTGAAATCAGTGCAATACGAGTAATCCGTGATTCAGACAGATTTCGGGACAGACGATTTACTCCAATACAACTTTCACTTTTTCATTACCCACAGAAAGTATATACAACCCCTTAGGTAAAGACCCAACACTAATTGAGCACAGGCCAGGTCTCCCTTCATTGTATATATAGAGGGGCTGCATTCCCCGCCCCAGCATATCATACAGC
>JANYDJ010000218.1 GCA_025363675.1 Flavobacteriaceae bacterium
AGGCAAACAGATTTATTAGTTGCCGCAGCAAAAACCGGTAAAATAGTAAACATTAAAAAAGGTCAATTCCTCTCGCCAGATGCGATGCAACATGCGGTGAATAAAGTGAAAACACATTCAACTGCACCAGTGTGGTTAACCGAACGCGGAACTACTTTTGGCTACCAAGATATGGTGGTAGATTTTAGGGGAATTCCTATTATGAAAGAAACAGGTTGCCCAGTAATTTTAGATTGTACGCACAGTTTGCAACAGCCCAATCAAACAAGCGGAGTAACGGGTGGTTTGCCACACTTAATTGAAACCATTGGCAAATGCGGAATTGCAGCAGGATGTGATGGCATATTTATAGAAACACATCCCAATCCTGCAAAAGCTTTGAGCGATGGAGCGAATATGTTGGCTTTGGATAAGATGGATGCTTTGCTGGAGAAATTGACTAGGGTGAGAGAAGCAGTTTCTTAATTATAATATATATATATGATAAATAGAGCGTCATTGCGAGGAGGCTTCCGACGAAGCAATCCCCCGGAGAGTGTGCTCGGGAATTTAATCTCGTCGAGCATACACCCTAGGAGATTGCTTCGTCGTGCCACGCTATTGCATACGCACATACTCCTCGCAATGACGACGTCCATTGTCCTTTGTCTTTTTACTTTTGTCTCCTCCGCCCAATCATGGATGCGTCCACCCATCGATAGCCCATTATATTTAAGCGGAAACTTATGTGCTTTGCGTGGTGGGCATTTTCATTATGGGATAGATTTACCTACCAATAATGCCGAAGGCTGGCCCATACGTGCTGTGGCAGATGGGTATGTGTCACGGGTGAATATATCTCCTTATGGCTATGGAAATGCCTTGTTCATTACACATTATAATGGTTATGTAACCGTGTATGCACATTTGAGCAAATACGAAAAGACTATATATAATTATATATTGGCCCAACATTATAAAAGACAAAGTTTTTCATTAGATGTTTTTCCTGCAAAGAATTTATTGAAAGTGAAGAAAGGAGATATAATAGCTTATAGTGGAAACAGCGGTGGAAGCACGGGGCCGCATCTGCATTTTGAGGTGCGGGACGGAGCGAATATGTTGGTGAATCCGCAGATGTTTTTGGATATTCCGGATACAGCAAAGCCTGTGGTGCAGAATATATATACTGTGATATATGGAGGTGAGCGACAGCTAATAGATATGCATAAGAAGATAGTAGTACATGATGGAAAAACTTATGTAATACATAAAATAGAAGCTGGAGATTTTTACTTAGAAGCGGAAATATTCGACCGACAATTTTTTTACGAAAATAAATTATCACCCAGGGAAGTAAAATTATTCCAAAATGGGAAACTAAAATACCACAGCACTTTCAGTTCTTTTGGTTTTCATCACGACAAATATATAAACCGTCATGTAGATAATACATTTTTATGGGATAGTGGAAAGTATTTGCAAAAATTATATATTGATAAAAATAATTTTGCTCCGTTTTATGATAGAAGTTTGGGCAATGGAAAAATGCATATTAAAGCCAGTGAGGAACAGTACATACAAATAGAAGTAGCTGATGCAAAAGGCAACAATCAAAGGGCTTATATCAAATTGGTTGGTCTTATGGTAATGCCTAGGGAGGATAAGCAATATATAAGTAACGTCTTCCCTGATTCATCTACTGAGTTGCACAACACAAATAATGATGTGGTTTTAAAAATAGATGAAGGGTCAGTTGATTTTCCAACAGCATTGGCGATAGATTATTCATATAAAAAAAAGTATCCCAATAGCAAGCTTTCGCCTTCTGATATTTTTAGAAGCCGTATTATCATATCTGAGAAAAACAAAAGCTTTGTATCATTTCTCAAACCTGCTTCTATCAATTTGCCAATACCTGAGCGGTTTAATAATTACGCACTAAGTAAAACAATATTATATGAAGTAGGGGATACTGACAGATATCCAATTCAAACCATTATCTCTAAAAATAAAGTTTCTGGCATTATATATCATACTGGGATTTATGGATTAACCCTAGATGATGAGTCTCCCGAAATTGTGTTCTCTGAATCGAAAGATGGACAATTAGTATACAAAATATCCGACGATCTTTCCGGAATTTCTTCCTACCGCATGACCATAAACGGCAAATGGGTACTAGCCAAATACGATGTGAAAGCAGGGAAATTGATATATGATAAAGATAATTACTTGCCCAAAGCTGCAAAATATATAATATCTGTTTCTGTTTGCGATAATAAAGGAAATTGTAATTCTGTGACGAATACGATTGCTGAATTTTGAACCACATGACCACATAGACTTTTTTGAATAACAGAATAAACTATGTGTTCTATGTGGTTAAAAAATGGTTTTGCCCCAGACGAATAGTGATAATAGAATAAAAACTATGTGTTCTATGTGGTTTTAAAATACTTTTAAAATACCTTTGCCTCATGATTCTTCACACACCCACACACTGGAAAGACTACGAATTGATTGATTGCGGAAACTTTTCCAAACTGGAAAGATTCGGTACTTATATATTAATCCGTCCCGAGCCACAGGCGGTGTGGGAATCCGTAATGAATATACAAGAATGGCGTAAACAAGCCCATGCAGAGTTTATACAAAAAGGCAGTTATGCGGGCGATTGGAAAAACCTAAAGCAGATTCCCGATCATTGGAATATCAATTACAAACACAAAGGATTGGATTTGAAATTTCGTTTAAGTATGACGGGTTTCAAGCATGTGGGCATATTCCCAGAGCAAGCCGTGAATTGGGATTTTTTATATAGCTTTTATAATAATAACAAAAGCCAAGAACAACCAAGTTTCCTAAATTTATTTGCCTATACAGGCGGTGCATCTATTGCTGCCAAAGCCGCAGGAGCCGATGTAATACATTGCGACTCGGTAAAACAAGTAGTAAGCTGGGCCCGACAAAATATGGAACTGAGCAATTTGGATAATGTGCGATGGGTAATTGAAGATGCACTCAAGTTTGTGAAACGCGAAGTAAAGCGTGGCAAAAAATATAATGGCATTGCTCTAGATCCTCCAGCTTATGGAATAGGAGCCAATGGTGAACGTTGGAAATTGGAAGAAAATATTAATGAATTAATATATGAAACTTCGCAACTATTACACCCCACAAATTACTGTTATATATTAAACTGTTATTCGTTGGGCTTCTCCAGTTTGGTAGTTGAAAATTTATTGCAATCGCATTTCCCCAAACATTTGGGAAGAGAAACAGGTGAGATTTGTTTGCAGAGTAGAACGGGATGTAAGCTACCGCTTGGCGTGGTGGGGAGACTTATGTCAGTCTGAGTTTATCGAAGACGGTGTTCGGAGGAAATTGTACTAAATGTGATTGTTATTGTTTGTCGCCCTTCGATGAACTCAGGATGACAAACAATTAGGTGTAATAGACAAAATTCAGGCTGTTTTAAACTTGAATATTTCAAGTGGACAAAATTCAGGCTATATTTTTAATTTTTTTTAGCAATAGAATTTTCTCTGATTAACTTTGAATGATCGAATGAAGCAGAATAGGCTCTGC
>JANYDJ010000035.1 GCA_025363675.1 Flavobacteriaceae bacterium
TAATGCCGAACATTAAAGAAAATATCCGAAACAGAAAGAAAAACAAACGGGGACGAAAAAGAGAATTCTGTCAGAAAATATATAATAGGAGGTTCGTAAACGAACGCTGTTTTGCATGGATCGACAGCTTTAAAACTCTGCTTGTACGGTTCGACACATGAATATGTTCTTGGATAAATTGGCACTAGTTCTCTTTCATAATTCAAAAAGCTCATGCCGTTATTGCGAGAAGCGGTGGGCATGTCTGTGCAATGGGCGACGAAGCAATCTCCCTCGAAGTATAATCCTGGGGTGGAGATTGCTTCGTTGGAAGCCTCCTCGCAATGACGGCGTAATTATGAAAGATGTCTACTACATAGCTTGCTTTCTAGTGATTCTAAAAGTTTAAATCAGTTCTATATAATCTTCTTTTACCTCGACATGCCCAAGTTTATGCGATAACACAATTTTAAAATGTGCCAATAATTCCTTTGGAAAAATCAAGGCCAATGTCTCTTTCTCTAGTCCCATTTTTGGGGAGCGAAAATTAAGACTTTTTTAATTCTCTCCCGTTAAAATTAATGTGACCCCAGACAAATTATAATCGTGCGGATTAAATCATCTTATCTATCGTTACAAATGCAAGCTCTAAGGCAAGAGGATTGTAAATAGTATGGTGTTTTATCTATTTAAGCTAAAGAAGACTTCACCAAATTCGCAGCTTCCTCAAGTGTAATAGCTGAGAAAACTTTCAACCCGCTATCATCAATCAGTTTCTTAGCTTCGGTAGCATTGGTTCCTTGTAGGCGAACTATAATAGGCACGCTAATGTTTCCTATATTAGAATAAGCATCAACCACGCCTTGTGCTACACGGTCGCAACGCACAATACCACCAAATATATTAATGAGTATGGCTTTTACATTGGGGTCTTTTAATATAATACGGAAACCTGCTTCTACGGTTGTAGCATTGGCTGTGCCGCCTACATCGAGGAAGTTGGCTGGGTCGCCACCGCTAAGTTTTATTATATCCATGGTGGCCATGGCTAAGCCGGCACCATTTACCATACATCCTACATTGCCATCTAGTTTTACATAGTTTAAGTTATGCTCGCCTGCTTCTACTTCGGTTGGGTCTTCTTCTGCAATGTCACGCAACGCAGCAAGGTCGGTATGGCGGTATAGGGCATTTTCATCCAAATCTACTTTGGCATCTACGGCTATTATTTTATCGTCGCTGGTTTTTAGTACGGGATTGATTTCGAACATAGACGCATCAATTTTTAGGTATGCAGTATATAATGAGGTTACAAACTTCACCATTTCTTTATGTGCCTGTCCTGACAAGCCAAGACCAAATGCAATTTTACGGGCTTGGAAACCTTGCAAGCCGGCACTGGGGTCTATATGTTCTTTATGAATTAAATGTGGTGTGCTGTGTGCCACTTCTTCTATATCCATTCCGCCTTCGGTAGAATATACAATTACATTTTGGCTAGTTTGTCTATCGAGCAAAATACTCATATAAAATTCTTTGGTGGCCGATGCTCCAGGATAATATACATCTTGGGCTACAAGTACTTTGTTCACCTTTTTTCCGGCAGGTCCTGTTTGAATGGTAACCAAGGTGCCGCCAATTAAATTACCTGAAATGGTTTTTACATCATCCAAAGTTTTTGCTAGAGCAACACCTCTTTGTTCAGTGCCCTCTATCTTTCCTTTGCCTCGTCCTCCTGCATGTATCTGTGCTTTTACCACCACCCAACTGGTTCCTGTTTCGGCTTGCAATTGTTTGGCTGCTTCTACACTACCTTCGGCAGTATCGGCTACTAAGCCTTCTTGTATGGCTACTCCGTATTGTTTTAAAATGCTCTTGGCTTGGTACTCGTGAATGTTCATTTATATAATATATAATAGTGGTTAAAATAATTTTTGCTGCAAAAGTAAGTGTGAAGTGTCGTTATATAATCCGTACAATCCGCCATCCTGAATTTATTTCAGGACGATACTATGAAAAGGATATACATTGGCTGAATTATCTATCGTTTCGGGACTACACGCAGTGCGGGTATTTGCAGCACGAAAGTATGTTATAAAGCAGCAATTTTGAAACATGCAGCAAACCGTGACACGAAGCATTGCACCCAGTATTGTGGTGTAGCCTATTATTTGGGAGAATTGCATGGAGTGTGGCTGCGAAATTAGTTGGGAGTTGGCAGTGAACAGTTAACAAGTTTTCATTTGGGGTGGTGGTGGTGGAGTGATTGGTGGGGACACCAAGCACGGGCAGAAGTGGTTGGCG
>JANYDJ010000057.1 GCA_025363675.1 Flavobacteriaceae bacterium
TTCTGTTTTGCTAACATACACAAATCTGCAAGATTTTTATGAGTTCTACATCATTTCTTGCAGATTTTTATACCCATTATATAGTGGAAAACCTAGGTGGTCAACTATCGTACTATTATTTGAGGGTTGACTATTTAAAAAGGCAAACAAGAAGGGGTCTCATAGGACAAAGGCTTAATTTAGGGGTAATTCTATTAAACATTAATCATCATTGGCATAATAAGCATAAGGATATCTTCCTCATTTTCATTCTCCGATGGTAATAATAGGCCAGCCCTATTGGGCATAGAAAACTCCATTTTAACATCTTCTGTATCCACGGCATTAAGCATCTCTGTAAGAAATCGAGCATTAAACCCTATTTCAATATCAGCACCGTCATAATTGCAGGAAAGCCTTTCTGTTGCTTCATTAGCAAAATCATAATCTTCTGCAGAAATTGTCATTTCGCTTCCTGCTATTTTCAAGCGAACCTGATTAGTCGTTTTATTAGAATAAATTGAAACCCTTTTCATAGCACTTATAAAATCGTTGCGATTAATGCTTAATTTATTGGGATTTTCGGTTGGTATTACTGCGGTGTAATCAGGGTAACGTTCATCTATAAGTCTGCATATTAAACTTACTCCTGTAAAGGAGAAAAACGCATACGAGCTGTTAAATTCTATTTTTACCGGGCTTTCATCATTGGGAAGAGAGTTCTTTAATAGATTCATTGCTTTTTTTGGCAGAATGAAAGATGTTTCAAAGCCATTTTTAAACCCTTTCTTTTGCACTCTAACTAAACGATTAGCGTCTGTTGCAACAAAGTTGATTTGTGTATCTGTTATTTGGCAATAAACTCCTGTCAAATTAATACGCAATTCATCGGTACCTGTCGCAAAAATGGTTTTATTTATAGCCTTTAATAATACTTTCGATGAAAGCACGATGGAATTCTCACTTTCTAGCTCTGGAAACTTAGGAAAATCCTTGGCCTCGTTTCCCGTAAGCTTGTATCGCCCGTTTCCTGTATTTATTTCAATGCTTTTGGTAGTCTCGTCAATTGAAAAGGTGACGGGTTGAGTAGGCAGGTTTTTTAAGGTTTCTAAAGAAACTTTAGAGGGGACAGCTATATCAATATCGCTATCTGCCTCAACTTTTAATGAAGTAGTCATAAAAGTTTCCAAATCGGTGGTTGTGATTTTAAGGTTACCTCCTTTTATTTCAAAAAGAAAGTTTTCCAAAATCGGAATCAGTGGCTTGGAGACCACCACACCGTCTACTAAATCAAGTTGCTTAAGAAGGTCGTTGGTTGATACTATAAATTTCATTCTTGTGTCGTTTTTTATTGCTTTAATTTCTATACAAAGGCTGCGAAGTTAGCCCTCTTATTTGATGATTTATAAAAAAAAATCTTGATGATTGGTAATCAAAAGTTTGCCCTAAAATTATTCTTCTTGCCTCCCCAACATCAATTGTTTTATTTCTAAATCAAATTCTTTTAGGTTTGGTTGCTGGGGATCAAAAGCGTCAAGACCATCCAAAACTGGCTTTCCTGCATCAACCCAACATGTATACCAAACACTTGCTGTCATTAAGGCCGACAGTTTAAGTCTTCTTTCAACTTGGTCATCTAGCATCCGTGCGTAAGCAAACGAGAAGTCTTTGGCATATACCTTTATGTTTCGGCCACCCTTTTCTTCAAATCCATATTTTCGATCATCTCCAAATACACCTGTAAGTTTTTTTTCAAACCCTAATACTGAATCAAGGCATGCGTAGCTATCGTTGATTGTTTGCCAAATTTGTTTTTGGAGGCTGTCTATATAATAACATTGGCCTATTACCATATCATATCCATCAGAGAAAAGTTCAGGCAAGCGTGACTCCCAAAAAGCATGAATACCATGCTGGCCCGAGAACTGCCCATTGTAGTTGTGTGTTGTGTGAAGAGGTACGTGTGCATCAGCTATATAGTGTCCAATGTCTGCTGAAAGTCGCAGCACGGTCATTATATCTTTAATTTTAAACGCCTCAGTCAATCTGTTTTTCATTAAAACAAGGTGCCAGGGCACAATGCCATGAGCAACAAGTGTATCCTGTCCGTATTTTTTTACTGCATCCATCCAAAAGTGTGGAATGGTATCAATTGGTAGTGATTTTTCATAATAATCGATGTCTATATAATGTCTGCATGCCTCTTCGGGGTCACTATATCTGCGGCGGTCTGGATCAACAGAATGATCGGTAATAAAGTCGATGTATTTTTTATAGAACACAAACATTTCTGGCGGCAGAGCAAACACCGCTGAGTGGTTTACTATTTTGTGCCCGTGAAAACCCCATGAAAAAGCACTAGGAGCAATCAATATAAATGTTAAGACTATAATACTTATCCGTTTCATAATTATAATAAACTACTTGTGAACCCATGCGGCAGTGGCCCAATAGGCAACTTCTCCTTTTTGATTTCTGTCTTGTTCTTCTCTATATAAATATCCTTTAAAAAAGCCTTCCTTATTAAGGGCTGTTGTATCCAAAAAAAAATTGCCTCCGGTTCTAACATGAAGTGTTTTGGTGTTTTCGGTTTGTATATCACACCAACACCCTGCTTCGCGACACACATCTACAATTTTGCCTTTCAGTTCTGCAAAAAAAGAGTCCTTGTCATTCAAAATTTCATGAGCCATAATTGCCTCAATAGGCTTGTTCGGTATGAAGTTACTATCACCATAACGCTGATACATTGCCATATCGTCGGGCATGTGCTTAATTGTGTCGGGCTCTTTTTCGGGCGAGGGGGAGTTTTGCTCACTTTTGCATGATACAATTAAAGTAAATACTAATATATATATATATAATTTCATATTAGAAGTTCTGTTGTTTGCCACGCATATTCATTAGCAAAACTAACAAAGCCCTTTCTATTTTATTAATGTCATTTCTTTTATAAGGTTCGTTGCACCTCCAAGTTTGTCTATTATAAACAGTGTGTAACGAATATCTACACATATAGTCCGCTTAAACTGGGCATCAAAAGCTATATCTCCGCTCATAGCTTCCCAATTTCCATCGAATGCTGTTCCTATCAATTCTCCATTTGCATTTATTACAGGGCTTCCGCTATTTCCTCCTGTTATATCATTTGTGGTAAGAAAGCCAACCGGAACTTCTCCGTCTTTTCCAGCATATTGTCCGTAGTCTTTATTTTTATATAGTTCTTTAAGTTTGGTTGGTACCACAAATTCATCGCTTGTTGGGTCTTCTTTTTCCATAATACCTTTGAGAGTTGTAAAATGAGAATAGTGCACAGCGTCTTTGGGGCTATAGTCTTTTATGTTTCCATAGGTGCAACGCATGGTACTATTTGCATCGGGATAGAAATATTTATTAGGCTGCATTTCCATAAGGCCCTTCATATATTTATTACCAAAGTTGGCATTCGCAAAGTTGAATGCATCAATATATTTTTTGTAATTGTTATTATAGTTTTTTGCGAATGCAAATGCATATTGAATTGCTGGGTCTTTTTGTATTGTTTTTAAGTTTGGCTTATCCAAAAACTTAAATAATTTTACCGAGTCTGTTATAATGGTTTTACTAACTATTTTTTCAATGGTTTTATTAATGAGTTCTGTTTCTTTTCCTTTTTTGGCCTTGGCCATAAGTTTTGTTAGCATCTCTGGGTGTTGTGCTTTGTCAATATCATTATAATACATTTCAAGCGTTGCTACCATAATTTCTTTGTCGCTCTCTTTATTATAAAGTGCTTTATAAAATGAGGTATGCCTAAATTTTAAAACTTGTGCAAGTGCGTGTATTTTGGCGGTATCTGCCATGGGCTTTAACAACTCTTTTTCCAAATCCAAAAATGCTGATGCGTATGCAACTAATATAGATCCACGTATCCCCTCGCCCAAATAAACTTGGTGCTTATTATACTTTTTAAATATATCGTATTCTTTTTCTAGCTGGCCAAAAATGGAGGTGTAACTCGGATTTGTGGCACCCCAATTTTTAAATATTTCTTCCTCGGCAAATTTGCGTTCATAAACTTTATTGTGTTTTAACTGCTCGGTTTGTCCTATATAATATTTCCAGTAGTTTGCTATCTGTGCATAGCGGCTGGCCAACTGCAATCTAACTTCGGTATTGGCATCCATTTGTTCTTTCATCAATTGTAATCGTTTGGTACGAAGTTTAACAATAGCAGGGTTGGTTTGCTCAATCGCCAACTTAACGCCCATTGAGGTCTCATAACGATTTGTGCGTCCTGGAAAACCAAAAATCATTGCAAAATCACCGTTTTCAACTCCCTTGAGTGATACTGGAAAATATTTTTTGGGTTTAAAAGGAACATTGCTGGCACTATATGCTGCTGGTTTATTGTTGCTATTTGTATATATACGGAATATGCTAAAGTCGCCTGTGTGTCTTGGCCACATCCAGTTGTCAGTGTCTCCTCCAAACTTGCCTATGCTTTCTGGTGGGGTTCCCACCAAGCGTATGTCTGTATAACGCTCCATCACAAACATATAAAATTGATTTCCCTTGAACATGTCCTTCACAAAAGCTTCGTATTTTCCATCTTCTTTTGCTGCCTTTGCTATTTTTTCCCCTTCTTTTTGTGCATAGAACAATTGGGAGTCGGCAGGATATTTTGCAAGTTCGACTAACATTTTTTCTGTAACATCTTCCATTCTTACTAAAAAAGCAACCGATAATCCCTGTGCTGGTAATTCTTGCGATTTGTCCAGTGCCCAGAAACCGTTTGCAAGCCTATTGTTTTCAGGCGTGCTTAGTGTGGCTATTGCATCATACCCGCAATGGTGGTTGGTAAGCACCAGCCCTTCATTAGAAATAACTTCGCCTGTGCACCCGCCTCCAAACCAAATTACAGCATCTTTAATACTTGCATTATTTATATCATATAACTGTTGAGGGCTTAACTTTAAACCCATTTGAGTCATTTGAGTATAGTTTTTTTGGCCCACCAATAATGGTAGCCACATACCTTCATCGGCAAAAGTTGTAATAGTAAAAGCAATAAATGTAATTAACGTTAGTATCTGTTTTTTCATGTTTTTATATATATTCTTCTTTGTTAAATTGTTTTAGTTTTATAATATTAATTAATAGTCCATGTTTCTTTGCCTGCTATTAATTTATCCAAATTTCCTTCGCCATTTTTTTCGATTGCATAAGCAATTTGTTGGTTTAATAAATCATTATAGGTGGGTCTTTCAATTGCATAAAAAACTCCAAAGGGTCTTGGCAAATGCCCTTCGATACTGGGGTTGTCGAAAAAACGTGCTAATATATTTGCTTTTACTTGGTCTTGCTCATCGTGAACCCAACAATCGCTGGCACTATATCCTTGGGTTAAATCAACTACTTTGGGTTTAAAACCATCAAGTATAATTCCTTTATCGCTATTGTCTCCAAAAATTAATGGTTGTCCGTTTTCTATAAAAAGTGTCTCGTTTTTCTTCGATGTTTTTTCGGTAAACACTTCAAATGCTCCATCGTTAAACACATTGCAGTTTTGATATATTTCTATCAGCGATGTGCCAGTATGTTCATAGCCCCTGCGTATCATTTGTTGTATATGTTTTGGGTCACGATCCATCGTTCTTGCTACAAATGTTGCATCGGCACCCATACTCAATGCAATTGGATTGAAAGGATGGTCGATACTACCCATAGGGGTCGATTTTGTTACTTTTCCTTTTTCGGATGTTGGTGAGTATTGTCCTTTTGTTAAACCATATATTTGGTTGTTAAAAAGCAATACATTAATATCTAAATTTCTTCTCAGTAAATGTATAAAATGATTTCCGCCTATTGATAAAGAATCGCCATCGCCACTAATCATCCAAACAGACAATTCGGGTCTGCTGCTTTTTAATCCGGTAGCTATTGCTGCTGCTCTGCCATGTATGCTGTGCATGCCATAAGTATCCATATAATAAGGAAAACGGCTACTGCAACCAATGCCTGAAACAAACACAAATTCTTCTTTGGGTCTTCCCAAATCGGGCAGTACTGTTTGTACTTGTTTTAATATACTATAGTCTCCGCAACCTGGGCACCAACGAACATCTTGGTCGCTAACGAAATCTTTGGGTGTTAGTTTGGGAGCTGTTTGATCAATAAGTGTAGTCATGGTAATATTAATTATATATTAATTTCTGAAAACTATCCCAATATTTCGGATAGTTTATTTTTAATTTCTTCGGTGGTAAATGGTTGTCCTTGTATTTTGTTTAACCCGATAGCATCAACCAAAAAGCGATCTCTCAATATCTTTATTAGCTGTCCATTATTCATTTCGGCAACCAACACTTTATTATAGTTTTTTAATAATTCTCCTATGTTTTTAGGTAGTGGGTTTAAATAGCGAATATGAGCGTGTGCCACACTTTTTCCGTCTAATAACAATGCATTTACTGCTGTTTTTATTGCTCCGTAAGTACTACCCCAGCCTATAATAAGAACATCGGCTTTTTCTGCTCCGTTATCTATAGTTTGTAATGGTATATCATCAGCTAGTTTATCTACTTTTTCTTGGCGTAGTTTTACCATGAATTCGTGATTGTGTGCATCGTAACTAATATTGCCCGTAATATGCTGCTTTTCCAATCCACCAATCCTGTGCTCTAGTCCCGGTGTGCCTGGCACAGCCCATGGGCGTGAGAGTTTTTCATCGCGGGCATAAGGCATAAATTTTTCCTCGGTGGGTTTTGCAAAATCTATTTTTATTTCTGGTAAATCTTTACTCTGCGGAAAACACCAAGGCTCTGCTCCATTTGCTATATAACCATCGCTCAATAAAAAAACAGGAATCATGTGTTGTGCTGCAATTCTCACCGCTTCAAAAGCCATATTAAAACAATCGGAAGGGGTTGCCGCTGCTATAACAGGCACAGGGCATTCGCCATTGCGACCATATAATGCTTGCATTAAATCTGACTGTTCTGTTTTGGTGGGCAAGCCTGTGCTGGGGCCACCTCGTTGTATATTACAAATAACCAATGGTAGTTCTAATACCGTTGCCAATCCTATTGCTTCCATTTTTAAAGCAATCCCTGGGCCGCTCGATGTTGTTATACCTATACTGCCGCCATACGATGCACCTATTGCCGCACATACGCCCGCTATTTCATCTTCGGCTTGAAAGGTACGTACACCAAAGTTTTTGTATTTTGAAAGTTCGTGCAATATATCCGAAGCCGGTGTAATGGGATAAGTTCCCAAAAATATGGGAAGTTTGCTTTTTACTGATGCTGCTACCAAACCGTATGCAAGTGCTTCGTTGCCCATTATGCTACGGTAAACACCTGGAGCCATCTCTGCTGGTTTTACCTCGTATCTCGCATTAAAAGTTTCGGTTGTTTCGCCATAATGATAACCAGCTTTTAAAAGTTTTATATTAGCTTCTGCTATTTGTGGCTTGTTCTTAAATTTGCTATTTATAAACTCAATTGATTTGTCAATACTTCTATTATACATCCAATATATAAGACCTAGCACAAACATATTTTTGCTCCGGTCTATTTCTTTGGTACCCATTCCGCTATCGGCAAGGGCTAGTCTTGTAATTTTGGTAATGTCTAGCTTCTTTACTTCATACTTATCAAGGCTTCCATTCTCTAATGGATTTTGATCTTCCGGAACGTTTGCTAGTCTCAGGTTTTTCGAATCGAAGCCATCGCTATTTACTATAATAGTTCCTCCTATTTTTAGTTGGCCTATATTTGCTTTTAGAGCTGCCACATTCATGGCCACCAGCACATCGCAAGTATCGCCAGGGGTGTTTATTTTTTTAGACCCAAAATGTATTTGGTATCCTGATACCCCTGCCAAGGTTCCTTGTGGGGCACGAATTTCTGCTGGAAAATCTGGAAATGTGGCTAAATCATTACCATATAAAGCGGCTGCGTTTGTAAACTGCGTGCCAGTAAGTTGCATTCCATCGCCGCTGTCGCCAGCAAAGCGTATCACAACCGACTCTAATATTTGCTCTTCTGCTGTTTCCATCTCGCTGATATATTAAATTCTAAAAATGTTTGTCGACAAAGTTAAGGGAATATTTGTGCGGGTTTTCTTAAAAGCCATTTTTGTTTTTTAGAATATATTTCACTCTAAAATATATATTCTGCTTACTTTACTTTGTTTGTTTTGATAATTAGTTTTGTAGAAAGTATGTATACATTCTCAACGGGTCGGTTGTTGCCGTCTCCTGCCACTGCGGCAATTTTGTCAACTACCTCTATTCCCTTTATTGTTTCGCCATAAACCGTATAACCATTATCCAGAAAAGGAGTTCCGCCTTGTGTTTCATAAGTGTTAAGTTGTTCTTGTGTGTAATGCCACCCTGTGCGTTGTTCCATTTTCCGGAGCATTGTAGAATCTGTTTTCTTTCCCTGAACTATATAAAACTGACAGCCGCTTGAAGCCTTTTCTGGATTATCATTTCGTGCTGCTGCCAAGGCTCCTTTTTTGTGTATTAACTTAGGGTTGAATTCTGCTGGAACTGTGTAGCCAACATCTCCATTGCCTAGCATCATACCCGAGGGTGCGTTTTTAGAATTGGGGTCTCCGCCTTGTATCATAAAATTATTAATAACGCGATGAAATAAAAGACTATCAAAAAAGTTCTTTTTAACCAAAGCTATAAAATTGTCACGATGTTTAGGAGTTTCATTATACAGTTTTAAAGTTATGTCTCCCATACTTGTTTTCATAAGTACCTCGTAGGTTGTATCTATTCTGCCCTTTGAGGGTTTCCCAGACACCCCATAAGAATGGGGGGCTGCAAACGAATATATTACAGCACAAACGGGGATAAAGTATAATAGTTTTTTTGTCATAATGTTTTGTTTTTATGTTATAATTTGAAAAGTTATAATGTTTTCTTGCTCAAAATAATTGATGATTTTTTCTCTCAGTATTCGCTCCTGCGTAAATATGTCAATGGCTGGTAGTTCCTTTAACTGGTCATAATGGGGCCACCCTTCATCATCGTGCCCTATCATTTCATAATACCCATCTTGACTTAAAAGCTTGCAAATGGCCACATGAAACAAATCCATTTTTTCTTGTTTTTTATATTTAATTTTTGTTTGGTCTATCTCTCGCTGCCCAATCAAAAATAGTATTCCATTTAGGTCGGGTGCCTTGGTGAAAGTGGTTTGCCAGTATTGACTAACTTGACTCCATTTGAGTATGTATTCTTCCTCGCTCATTTTCCCATCACGTTCCATTTATTGTCCATTATTGCTAAGGTTATATCGCTTTTTAACGGTTTTCCGCTTGCATTTGTTTTGGCATAGTTAATTCTTTTTATAGCTATTCGGTCATTGCCTTGCCATTTGCACAACCCTAAATAGGTTAATGCTCCGTCGGGTTTAAACTCAAACTCTTTTTCATAGTTGCCTTTTCGGTTTATATATACTTCTACCATTTCTGGCGAATAGGTATTAAACTCTGTGCCGCTTACTACCGCAAATCTTTTGTTGTCGGGCGAAAAAACAGGGAGCCAATTTGTTTCTACTTTTTTCCCAGTGCTTAGATTTATCAGCAGCATTATAGTTCCGTTTACAGTAATGCGTTCCACAACAACCACGTTGTTGGCTTTATAATACTTTTTAAAAATAAAAGTTTTTACAGAATCGTAGTTGAGCAATACAGAATCGAACAACACATTGGTGTAGGCAAGTGTCTTCTTGTTTGTAAGGCTTATGATAAGTGTGTTTCCGTTGCGTACGGCAATGTGCCGGCACCCATTAATATAGTTTGGCTCATTGTTTTGTTCACAATTTAAATAATTACTGTTACTTGTCTTGCAAACCGTATCTGTTTGAGCGAAACAATAACAACATAATGTGAGAAGGATTACAACAAGTATATTCTTTTTCATTCTTAAAAATCAGTTTACAAATATGGGGCAAAAATTATTATTTATATCGGTTAACTTTGTCGCCTAATTTTAATACCTATTGTGATATACGATCGTGAACGTCCAAGTTTTGAAGACTCGAACAATGTTACTGTGCAGCGTTGTTTTTTTGCATACGAATTTGCTGAAGGCTATATAAGCGGAAAGAGCGTTGCCGATGTGGGTTGTGCCAACGGATATGGCACAGTGCACTTGGCTAAATTTGCAGATAAGATTACAGGTTTAGACTATTCTGAAACAACTGTTGAAAACAACAAAAAAGAATATGCTAACAAAACCAATATGTCTTTTATCCAGTGCAAGGTTCCGCCTATTGCTTTGGATGATGAAAGTGTTGATGTTGTTACCGCCTTTCAGTTTATTGAGCATATACATGATCAGCTAGCGTTTATTAAAGATGTGAGAAGGGTGTTGAAGCCTGGGGGTGTGTTTATTTGCACCACGCCAAACGCAAAGATGTCAATTGCACGCAATCCTTTCCATGTTCACGAGTACACTTTTTCTGAAATGAAGGGGCACATGGAGCAAGTATTTGGTAGCGGGTTTGAGCTGATGGGTTTGAACGGAAACGCTGTTGTAAATAAATATTATGACGACAACTCCCGTTGGGCTAGGAGAATCTTACGCATGGACCCTTTGGGTTTACACAAATTAATACCCTCTGCCTGGTTGGTGAAGCCCTATAATTACCTAACTAGTAAAATGCGTAAAAACCTAAAAGAGACCAATAGCGACACGATGAATATTAGCACCAAGGATTTTATTTTGCAAAAGGAAAACCTTGATACGTGTTGGGATATATTTGCTGTGGCGAAAAAATAGACCTGCCTTAAATCTATATCCTTGTCCTTGGGAGAAATACGACTATGCTTTTTGTGAAGAGGGCGGCTTCTAGTTATCTAGTGGTAAGAAGGAATAATTTTTTCCATAGTCTAGCATCTGTTCAGCAAAGGTTTTTGGATAGGTGACTTTTACATCGGTAATTTTTCCGTTGGTATATATGGCTGTTAGTTTGGGTTGGATAAAGCCTTTGTAAGGGGCTACATTAAGTTTGCTATAACGCTGTAGTATTTCTTTGTGTAACACTTTGTCTACTTTAACTCCATAATTTTCTACAAGGTTTTTGCCAGCTTCATAGTCTCCCTCTGATTTTATACGTTGTATTTCACGGAGCAATTCGCCAAAAATGGTTCTTAATTTACCATAATCATTGATTACAATATATGTTTTTCCATCGTGTTTCACCATTTCGGTTACTTTCTCCGATAATCCTCTTTCATACGACCATTTGGCTATAAGTTGTCGGTTACGCATATGAGCCTCTTCTAACTGTTTACCTTCTTCAATTCGATTCAGTTGAAGCATCAATCCGTTCATCATATAATTATCATACTCGGCTTTGCCGCAATCTATAGATGGCATTACACCTATCTCTACAAGTTTGGGGTCAAGTATATAATACAGTGCTACCAAGTCTGCCCTTGCCTCTTCTAGTGCATTCTGATAGTTTTTTAAGGTAACATCGGGAGTGCCAACTCCGGCTTTAATTTGTCCCGAAGCGTGCCCTATTACTTCGTGCATATCCGTATGCAGTTCGCCCGCAAGTGCTCCATATTTCTTTGCTCTTTCCAATATAGTATTATCGGCTGCAAACTCCGCCATTACAGGACTTTTGCTCCCTACCATGTTATACGATTCTACTATATTTCCAAGGCTTACCGATTTGGAGCCGTGCATTTGTCTTATCCAGTTTGCGTTGGGTAGGTTTATGCCAATAGGTGTATAGGGTGCTGCGTCGCCGCTTTCTACTACTACGTTTATGCTTTTGCCTATTATACCTTTTACCTCTGCTTTCTTATATTCTGGCTGAATTGGCGATTGGTCTTCGAACCACTGTGCATTCTTTGCTATTTGCTCTATTTTTTTTGTTGCCTCAAAGTCTTTAATTGAAACTACGGATTCAAAGCTGCCCCGTTTGCCCATAGCGTCCTGATATACTTCAATGAAACCATTTACTACATCTATGGTAGAGTTTACATCCTTTACCCATTCAATGTTATATTCATCCCACACTTGTAGACTGCCTGTTGTATAGAATTCTATTAGTTTCACCAAGGTTTTTTTCTGTTGTTCGTTTTCAGCAACTTTGCTTGCTTTGTCCAACCAAAAAACGATGCGTTCAATAGACTTTCCATACATGCCTCCAACTTTCCAAACTATTTCTGCTGGTCGGCGACCCTGCATTTTAAGTTTAGAATTTAACCCATACGATATAGGGGTTTCGAGAGTCTGCGATGCAGGGGCAACCTCCATTGGGGCTTCTGTTGTTGTTTGGACAACTGCAGAGTTTTCAACCGTGGTGGGTGTAATAATCTGAGGTTTTAGTGCGGGATAGGTTTCGCCAAGTTTTTGCATTTGCTCGGGTGTGATACCATAAGTGTTTGGCAATTTGCTTGCTGACGTTGCCATGTTTTTGTAGAAATTTTCGACATCCGTTTCGCTCACGTTTTCATAAAAATTATTGGCTGATGCTTTTACATTGTCTACACCATCGGCTAGGTCCACTGTTTTTGCATCCATTTTGGGGTCGAATAACATGGGCTGTAGCATGTTAAAAAACATATCGGCATTCATCCCTGGCAACATTGGCATTTTGCTCTGGTCACTATTTGTTATAAGTTTTTTGAAATATTGAGGGCTAAAGGCAGGGAGTATTTTATCGCTGGCATAGTGGTGGTGTATACCGTTGCTAAACCAAACTCGTTTAGTATAAGTTTCAAATAAATCCCACTCGGGGCCTTTTCTTTCGCCTTTGTAGGTTATCCATATATTCTCAAGTGTTTTGCGAATACGGATGTTGTGCTTGTACTTTTGATCATATATAATGTCTCTGCCACTTAACGCTGCTTCATACAGGTAGTATAAAAGCTCTTTTTGTTTGACAGTAAGCTTGTCGAAGTCTTTTATTTGATAACGCAATACTTGTATATCGCCAAATTTCTCGGCCTCATACTCGAACGGGACTGAAGAGACCGGTTTTTGAGCCTGAGGGTTTATTGTTGGATTAGCAGTGGGGGGCTTTGCTTTTTTAGGTGCGGGCTTGCCGGGTTGTTGCAATGAATGGCTGGCAAAAGTTAGGGAAGTTGCAGCAATTGCTATAAGGGTATAATGTTTCTTCATGGTGTCTGTGTCTTTTGGGGCTACAATTTTAAGCTTTATTAAGCAGATACGGAACGGGAGGTGAAAATTTTTGTTACGGGGGGAGAGAGGGCTGGTTGTGCTGTGTCAGTCTGCGAAAAACATTTATTATTTAACTATCAAAAGCAACTATTTTTTAGGCCTCATAGTCAATAGTATCAATAAATTGATCCTCAAAATAAAAGTTTGGATTTACAAATAAATCGTTTAACCTTGCAGTCTTGAAACATTCTTTTACTTATACCTTTCTGATAATCATCATTTAATAATGTTGTGAAGTATATACTGGCATATATCGCTTTCCTCTTTGTCCTTTCTATCAAGGCACAATCGCAACCTGTTCCACCCCCACCATACGAAGCAGACACTATCAGTCGTCCTTTCTCTTGGCCTGTGCAGGGTGCTGTTTGGTATTACAAAAATACAGGTTACAATAAAGATATAGATTATATACGAGTGACCCCGTATAAGAAATACATGGTTCCGTATTATGATGTCAATTTTGGAGATACGGGTTCTTATCCTGGCAAATCATTGAAGTTTGAAATGTTCAGTGCCGATGGAAAATTGATAAAGGACAGTATTGTTATTTATCAGCAGAATTATTTGTTGGATATTAAGGATAGTGTATATTCTTTTGATAGTTCTATATATTTTTATAATGGAAGTGCGAAAATATATGCGTATTTTATATTTGATTATCTAAACTTCGCGAGTCAGAATGGAAGGACCCGATTAATTTCATATCTCAGTCGACAGAAAAATTCAAGCACTACATATCAAATTCACGATTCATTTTCATTACATATTAATACCAAATTTCTATTTGGATATAACGTTACGTTAAATGATTTATGTATGGGGCAATATGACACTGTTGTTTGGCCTATCGGCTCATTAAAATCGTTCTTCCCTATAAACGAATGCGATTATTATGAATGGGGTGGCTCATTACTTTGTTATTATGATAATGCTATTGATTGGTATTTCAGAACAACAAAAGAAGATTGTCCGTGCTTTAGAGAAACCAACAAAGACTTGATTAAAGGTATATACCCCAATCCTTTTAATCATACTATCCATATCTCTTTTTATGAAATACCCGCAATTGATGTGTTTGAGATATATGATAATTTGGGGAAATTGGTAAAAACAATAGAAAACATATATAGTCTGGAGCAGACAATAGACTTAACAGGTAGAATAATTAATATCCCATATATCCAAAATGGAAATATTATAACTATCAATACTGAGAATTTACCTACAGGATATATGATAACAAGACTTTATAGTAATAAATCAACCTATATAATTAAATTTGTAAAACAATAAATCCCCCATATATTTGCCTCGTCCAATTTGCCTTGGACAAAAAGTGTTAAGTTTGTTTTCATAACGAATAAAGGCTGTCCTCACGGATGGCCTTTATTCGTTTACACCCCTCTCTCCAATGTTCTGCCGCTTCCCTTCTCCAAATGGAGAAGGTGGCCACAGGCCGGATGAGGTAATACCATTACCTTTTATGATTTAGTCCAATATGTTGATAACTATTTTTTTATGTTAATTGGACTAAATTACA
>JANYDJ010000062.1 GCA_025363675.1 Flavobacteriaceae bacterium
CAACCTAGGCCATCCATTTATTTTTGCTGCATATTTTAGATTAATATATATAATATATGCTCTCGATTGAAATTGGCCGCAACACCACAAAACACCCAAAAGCCCCAAACAGGCAGCCATTGCCCCTGTGCAAGGCCATACAGCTCGACAGGGCCTATGGCGACCGCACGGATGGCACATACCTATCGCTCTCGTTCAGTTGGATTGCCGAAGACCGCACAACAGGTAGAAGGGCGATATCGAACATCATCATACCACTTGCCGGTACCGGCATGCCCAAGCCCACAATGGGTGTGTTCTTTCTGGCACAGGACAACAAGCCAATTGTGATAAGGTTCGACAACGTAAAAGAAGATATAACAGTAGAATGTGTGGGCAAGACTGTTCCCATTGATTTTACACTTAGGTGCAGAATATTGGAATAGATTATTAGATGCCTATAGTTGGTATTGTCGCCATTGTTGTTCGGAACAAAGGTTTGTCACGCACCTAAAGGGACTTTAGTCTATACATATTTTTTATCAATCTCACATCCCTCTATGACTTTAAATTAATACGTTTACTATTTTACATCTAATTCTATTGCTAACAATAGACTACATTTGTTTCCTGTTATGAAAAAACTTCGTGTACACATTTATTTGTTATTGGCTTCAGTTATCATTTCCTTAGGAATGCAAGCATAATGCTTTATTTTCGCAAATATGGTTCTTGTTTTACGCTTTGTTTGTTTTATCCCACTCCTATTCCCATTTTTCGCAATTGGGCAAAACCCTTTATTGCCAGCTAAGTACTACACTTATGTGTATGCTACTGATAAAGTAAACGAGTTAGATTCCTTTACTGATGTATTATGCAATAGCACATTTATTAATGATAGTGCAAAGAGATTAATAAAGACTCAAATTAAACAGAAAAAATTACATTGTTACCTTGATATCTTAGCACAATGTGAGAATGTAAAAACCTATTATAACGATCCCAATATATTAGATTGTAAAAAGGATTTTCTTCAGAAAATTAATCAAGTAAGAAAATTTGCACCTTTGAAAGATTTAGATAGTGTTTGGTACGAATATTTTCGTGATACACTTAACGGTGCGGAATATGTTCACCAATATTCTGGGTTCAAATTATGCATGAAAAATAGCGATACTATTGTTCGAGAAAGAATATATATCCCCATTAACAATAATGGGCAATTTTATAAAAACCATTATAATGGATATACTATTGGCGAATATGTATGTAAAGTTTTAAACAAATATTTGGCAGTTACAAAATCCGATTATCGATTCTGTTTTGAAACCAATCCTATTTTCTTTCATCCAGTTACTGACAAAATTCAAGAAGATGATGGTCTTGCATTAATTTTAATGAATAAACACCAAACTACTTTTTTTAAATCTATAGATGAAAATAGTTTTAAATTCTTTTATACGCATTTTGATGACTATAATTCTAATGGGCAAAAAGCTGCCGATATCAAGCATATTATTAATTCAAATATGCTATGGCCATTTGATGAGCCTACCCAAAGAAGCATTATAAGAAAAATGAATGAGACTTACTTTGAAAATTTCGGCAGAATGATTCCATATTCTCATATAAATACAAGTCATATTAGTATGCAATGGGGAGTTTATCCAGCCCAGTATAAAGGACTTGTTTCGGATTTAGTAAAAAACTGTAGAAATAAATTTCAGGCCCAGGTACTATATGATGGATATCCAACTTGCAAAAAAGATTCATTTCTGTTTAAAGTAGAAATAAACCACAAAATATACTCAGGTAAATATAAATGCGGTAGTGAACTTGATGTAAAGTTCCTAAAACTATTATACGAAATTGCTCATGATGGATTTGCTGATAGAACTATGTATCTTTCATCAATCAACCAAGTTGATTTCTTTTACGTTTTATTAAAAGAAGATGAAAAGGATTATATTATAAAAAACAGCGTATTTTATTTATATGATATCACGAAGTTCTAAATTACTAATTATTCTTCCGTCCCAATATTCTCCATATATAATTCGTAAACCTTTTATCAGTCGGATATTTTCTACTAGTAGTAATATTATTAAAAACAAGAGCTACGATTAACAGTATAATAGTGCCTGTAAAAACGGGAGACAAAACATATACATATCCCAATGATTTAATTTTTTCTGACCCAATTACTGCTACCAATGCCGTGGCTCCGCCAGGTGGATGCAATGTTTTGGTTATTTGCATAGCTACTATGGAAAGCGATACGGCAAGTGGTGCAGTTATATATATAATATCTGGCAAAAAAGTATATACGGTAACACCAATAAATGCGGATACTAAATGTCCGCCTACCAAATTTCGGGG
>JANYDJ010000072.1 GCA_025363675.1 Flavobacteriaceae bacterium
AACACGGCCTGCTTATAGTCTTCGCCGCCATAGGCAATTAACGAACTGCTAATAAATATACGACAGGAGTCTTCTATATTTAATGATTTTTCGTAGCTGGGTAATTCCGTTTTTATATTTTTTAGCAATTCTAAACAGGTAGTATAATCAATAATTTGCTGATAGTATATTAAAGAAAAAACAGAAGTTTCCGTAAATATTTTTTGTTTCAATTCTACATCATACGTTTCTACATTTTTTAATATATCAATATATTTGGGCAGTTCTTTTAGTTTGCCCGCATGGTAAGCAATATATAAAAAATCGGAGATTAGAATAATATAATTTTTTTTGTATTCATTAATCATCCATTCGTTTTGTTCCCAGATAGATATTTGCTTACGCTTGGTTTTATAGGCATCTTCTGTGTCATTGATAATCCAAAGATATATACTGTGCAGCTCGTAAAATGAATTTAAGGAGTATAATGTTTTGGCTGAACTACTGTCTTGCATCAAATCATTTTGCAACAATTTTTTCAGCACGCCCATTTTATCATCACTGCGAATATATTTTTCGTTCTTCAATACTTTTTGCGATTCGAAAAACAAACTCATAAACATACTTTTATTGTTCAGTTTTTCTACAATCTGTTTTTCTTCATCCATTATTTTATTCAAACCATACTTGATATCCCCCATTCGCATATCTACGATCATCTCTTTTTCTATCTCCAATATCTCGAGCATACGGGTCATTTTCTCATGTTTGGTAGCTATGTCGAAGGCTTTGGTCAAATATTTTACAGCTTGTTTAAACAGGCCTTTTTGTTGTAATAGTTTCACCGAACCAATCATATCATTGATTTTAAAATCGATACTTTTTTTGCGATGATATTCAGTAAGCGATTTTAATATAAGTTCGAACAATTGATTTTTTAAAACAGGCAAATGGGTGATTTGCAATTTGTTTTTTACCATCACTTTTAATTTCTCATCATCAAAAGTTTTTTGTCCATCAATCGCATCAAAAAGCATCACATAATTAAACTGGCTTTTGGTTTCGCCATCATCATTCTTCTGGGCAAATACTTTGAAATATCGCTTCTCGTTTTTCGAAAGCGACTTGATAAGTTTGAAAAGTTGTTCGCGGGTCTCCATATCATTACAAATTAATTTTGACAAATGTACGCATTTGGAATTTAAGAAAAAAAGTTTTAAAATATTGAATCACAATTATTAAAGAGGACTTATAGTGGAGTAGCAATGTAATAAATTCGGAATTTTGTTATTAGAATATGAAATTATCCACCCATATTTGAATTATGAAAATTTTGAAATATAAACTCCTGTTGCTACTGAGCATAGCGACATGCTGCTGTTCAGCCCAGGTTGGCATAGGGACAAATACACCCGATTCGTCAGCTATCTTACACCTGCAAAGCACCAGTAAGGGGTTATTACCTACAAGGATGACTATTGCACAAAAAGATTCCATTAAAAACCCAGCAAATGGGCTGATGGTATATGATACTGACAGCAATGATTTCTCATTTTACAAAAGCAGTAAATGGGATTATCTAGCTCCATACAGCAAGGTGTGGTCCATATTTGGTACGGCTACCGACCATTTGCCCGATACCTTTATTTGGCTTGGAACAAGTGATAATACGCCCCTAAAGTTTATGGTAAATGGTGGACGTGCGGGTATTATAGATCATAATTATATGAACGCTTATTTAGGCTACCAATCGGGAAAATCGAGTGCCTTTACTGCTACCCGAAATGCGTTTCTTGGAGACTCGACCGGTTATCTAACTTCTACCGGACACGACAATTCTTTTATAGGAAAAAGTGCGGGCTTTGGAAACACCAGTGGGCTATACAATAATTATGTAGGAGCCATGTCAGGCTATTCTGCTTCAACCGCCGATCATAATAATACTTTGGGCTATCAAACATTATATAATAATACAGGTGGCGATAAAAATGTGGGTATTGCCAGTAATTCATTATATAATAACTCAACAGGTGATTGTAATTTGGGGGTGGGGCACCAAACATTGTATAAAAATACCACTGGAAGTTATAATATAGCTTTGGGCTGCGATGCCTTGACCAGTAATACAACGGGAAGCAATAATGTATCTATCGGAGGCTCGTCGTTAGGTGTTTTAACAGTAGGTGATATGAATGTGGCCGTGGGAACCGATGCTATGAAAAACCAACGTACAGGATTGGAGAACACCGCTGTAGGTGCCGGAGCTCTAGTGAATGATTCGACAGGGCAATATAATACTGCCGTGGGCAAAGAAGCGATGAAGAGTAATAAAACAGGTAGCAATAATATAGCATTGGGCTATAAAGCAGATGTATCATTTAGCACTTTATTTAATGCAACTATGATAGGTTCTGGTGCATCGGTCGACTCAAGTAATTCTGTTCGCATTGGAAATTCTCAAGTAAAACGTTGGGGTTTTGGTGTAAATGTAGGACAAGGGAAAGCCTTGGTGGTAGGCTCAGACAGTACAAATGGTAATGGAGCAAACTTGTCCATTGGGGGTACCTGGACCAATGCATCATCTTTCATTAAAAAAGACAGAATACAATTATTAGATGGAAATGATATATTGAAAAAAGTAATGCAATTGCATATAGATGGGTGGTATTATAAAGGCACAAATGAGTATCATATTGGTCCTTATGCCGAGGAGTTCTATCATACTTTCAACACGGGCACCGACCAACATTATATAAGCACGGTAGACCCCGCTGGTATTGCTCTTAAAGCCATTCAAGAATTGAATAAAAAGAATGACGATTTGAAAATGGAGAATGAATTATTGAAGCAGCGGTTGGATAGGTTGGAGCAGATGGTGAATGTGCAAGGCAAAAGATAAATCAATAATTATTCTATAGTAATCATAATCGAACCGGGAATATGTATAGGAATATTGTTTGACCGACCAACGATTTCAAAATTGGATATCTGAATGAGGTCTCCCACTTTTGCTTTTGATATATATTCTTTAATTCGAGAAGTAATGGTTTGACCCGCTACTGTGAAGTAACCTGCTTGAGCACTATCGGAAGGGGGATGGAGTTTTGAACTAGGTGTATATACCAAAACAAATTTGTTAACGGTATAATTTCTACCTTCAAAGGGATCGTCAGCAAGAAATCCAGCAAATACGGTGTCCTGCTTTAAAATATCGTTCAATGAAGCTTTGCCACTAGTCAGGTTTCCCAGCAAAGCAAAATATTGGGGTAGGTGCTTTACCCTAAAATGTGCGGACCCTTTATACATTCCTTTCACCATAGTAGTAATATATATATCCTTTGCTTTGGGATAAGCAACGGCTATATAATGGCCAAAACTAACCATCCTCACATCAGCACCATCAGAGCAAGAGATGGTAATGTCTTCTAGTTTCTCACCAGGCACAGCCACTGATATGGGATTTTCCATTCCAATATATAATACATTCAAATTATCAGCGGCAACCACGGCCACGTTTTGGAATTGTATAATCGTATCGGTTTTAGATTGGCTTTTAGCAATTAAAATATTAAAAAAAGGAAGTAATAAAAGGAGTTTGAAGTGGTTCATGGCAGTATATTTTATTAGGCAAATATAAGAATTTTATTAGGTATTAGGTCTCAAAAAATATAAATATATATTACAAATTAATTCCAAAAATTCGCTCCCCACCACAATAAACATTCATCCTATTATCTCTTAAAAAACCCGCCAAAGTCATCCCAGATTCTTTCGCCAAATCGACTGCCAAACTACTGGGGGCACCAATGGCGGCAACTACTCTTATCCCTGCCATCATGGCCTTTTGTATCAGCTCGAAACTGGCACGGCCGCTTAGTAACAATATATAGTTTTCAAGTGGAAGCAGATTTTCTTTTAAGCAGTATCCTATTAATTTATCTAAAGCATTATGTCGTCCCACATCTTCTCGCAAAGCTATCATATTTCCTTCCAAATTAAACAATGCAGAGGCATGCAAACCACCCGTACTTTCAAATATAGCTTGCTGCTGACGTAATGTTGCAGGTAATTTGTATAATACTTCGGGAGCAATGGGTTGATTAATCGTATTTGACAATGTTATTCTACAATTGGTTTTAATAGCGTCGATACTGGATTTGCCGCATACACCACAACTAGAGGTTGTATAAAAATTTCGTTCAAGTGAAGATAGTTTTAATTCCACTTCGGGTTTTATTTCTACACAAACTATATTTTCATCAACTATGGTATTATATGCATTTTCTACTTCAGCATAATTGGTAATAATTCCTTCGGTATATAAAAATCCTGTGGCTAGTTCGGGGTCATTGCCCGGAGTTCGCATGGTTACTGAAATACTTTTGGTAGTTCTGTCAGGCCCATAAATCATGCGTATCTCCAAGGGTTCTTCTTGGGCAAGCATATCATCGGAAGAGGTAGATTCGTTGCCAGATAATTTTTGTATATGAACGGTGGTTGTGATATTCATAATAACGTTATTTGAGTATTTTTATTGTTCCGTATTGTCCTTAGTTGGTCTGTCCTTGGTTGGTGTCCCCGCCAACCAAGAGATTGCTTCCTCAAATTCTTTTTGTGTATTCACACTTTTTATAATTTGGGCATTTTTGGGTTGTACGAAATGTACTTTTTGGGTGGTAAGAAATTGCTTTAAACTATAGTCTCCATCTTGATAATCTTTGATGAGGAATTCACCACATACTTTTTCGTAGATAGCCAATAAAGGTTCTGGAATATTTAATTCACTATTATAATAAGTGGTTGCTGTACAACTTTTATCTCTGCTTTTTACAAGCAAAGCTATATCAGTTTCTTTTATATACGGATAATCGCAACCTATTACCAGCCAAGTGGTTTCCGCTTCTTTGTATGCCCTAATTAAAGCCGTCATAGGTCCCAGTTTTTCATAGTCGTCTACCAAATAACTGTAGCCAGGTTCTATATCTTCTATCTGATTTCTATTGCACGAAATGTATATATTATCGCAAAATGATTTTAACATTTCATATATATAATAACGTTGCGGAATACCATGGTAATTAAGCATACTTTTATCACTGCCCATTCGGCTGCTTTCGCCACCACATATTACCAAGCCGTTCATATATTATTTGGCTCTTTTTTCTTTGGTTAACCTAGCCAGTGTAGCAAGTTCCAATAGTGCTTGTCGGTTTTCTTTGGCGGGTGCACCAAAATATGTTTTCCCTCCTTCCAAACTTTTCGACACGCCCGATTTTGCCATCACCACCGCACCTTTTCCAATCGTTATATCTTTGGTTACGCCTACTTGTCCCCACAATACTACTTCGTCTTCTAAAGTGGTTACGCCGGCTATTCCACATTGGGCTGCTATAATACAATTCTGCCCAATTTTATTATCATGCCCAATTTGCACCAAATTATCTATCTTAGTTCCACGTCCTATAATAGTATCGCCAGAAACACCACGGTCGATGGTGGCATTGCAGCCAATCTCTACCCAGTCTTCTAATACAGCCCTGCCGCAACTGTGCATTTTTATAAAATCGCCAGGCAAACGTTTATAATAGAATGCATCGCCACCTATCGTTGTATTTGCATGAATAATTACATTGTTTCCTATCATACTGTGGTCGTATATCACCACATTGGGATATATAATACAATTGCTGCCGATACTCACATTATTACCAATTATTGCTCCATTATGTATATAGGTATTTTCTCCAATCTCTGTGTTTTGCCCTTGGTGGAAAATGGTATTTGCGGGTTGTTGTAGTGGTCTGAAATATTGGGTGAGAAAATTATAATCACGGAATGGATTTTCGCTAATCAGCAAACACTTTCCTTCGGGGCAAGGTACTTCTTTGTCTATAATAATAAGGGACGCATTGGAGGTAAGTGCTTTATTATAATACTTCTCAAAGTCGACAAAAGTAATATCGCCTTCGGCCACCATGTGTATCTCGTTGATGCCTGTTATTTTAAAATTGGCATCACCAATGGCTTTGGCATTTATTAAAGCACAGATAGAGCTAAGTGTTTGTGGGGTTTCAAATTGCATAAAAAGAATTAAATAATCCTACAAAAATATATAGTATAAGCGAACAAAAATATATTTGTTGAAATTAAATTTCTGAAAAGTGTGAATAGCTTGTTCATTTCCCCGAAATCTTTCAACAACCCAAAATAATTCTCTATAATATTTTACTTTTGCTCTCACTCTTCGATAAACTCAGAGTGACATTCCTTTCAATGAAATTTTCTCACTTACACGTACATACACAATTCAGCTTGCTCGACGGGGCAGCTTCCATCAGTAAATTATTCGATAAAGCTATCGCCGATGGCCAGCCCGCTATGGCTATTACCGACCATGGAAATATGTTTGGGGCATTCAATTTTGTGGCCGAGGCGTATAAGCATAAAAATGACGATGGCACTTTAAAAGTAAAGCCTATTGTGGGCTGCGAGTTTTATGTAGTTGATGACCGCACCAAAAAACAGTTTACCAAAGATAATAAAGATGTTCGTTATCACCAATTATTTTTGGCCAAAAACGAAGAAGGATATAAGAACTTGAGCAGGCTTACTTCCTTGGGTTATATAGAAGGTTTATATAGCAAATGGCCGCGTATCGATAAGCAACTTATTGAAAAATATCACAAAGGATTAATTGCAACCACCTGTTGTTTGGGGGCTTCGGTGCCACGCACTATTTTACGCAAAGGCGAAGCAGAAGGTGAAAAAGAATTCAAATGGTGGCTCGATATGTTTGGCGAAGACTATTATATAGAACTGCAACGCCACGATATTCCTGAGCAAAATCAAGTGAATGAAATTTTATTAAAATGGGCAGTAAAATACAATGTAAAAGTAATTTGTAGTAATGACAGTCACTATGTAGACCAAACAGATTATAATGCCCATGATATATTGTTGTGTGTAAATACGGGCGATGTGCAAAGTACGCCCAAAGCCACAGACGAAGAGGGCGGACGCGGTTATAGATTTGGATTTCCCAATGATCAATTCTATTTTAAAACCACGGCTGAAATGGAGAAGTTGTTTTATGATGTACCCGAATCGTTGGACAATACCAATGAGATAGTAGGAAAAATAGATTTACTAAATTTAAAGAAAGATATATTGGTTCCTGCATTCCCTATCCCTGCTGGATTTATAGATGCCGATGATTATTTAAAACATATTACCTACGAAGGAGCCAGAAAAAGATATATAGAAGTTACTGCCGAAATAGAAGAACGATTAAACTTCGAACTGCATACCATAAAAACTATGGGTTTCCCTGGCTATTTCCTTATCGTTGCCGACTTTATACAAGCAGGTCGCGATATGGGTGTGCTTATTGGCCCGGGTCGTGGCAGTGCTGCGGGTAGTGCGGTAGCATATTGCATAGGCATTACCAATATAGACCCTATAAAGTATGGGATGCTATTTGAAAGATTCCTAAATCCCGAACGTAAATCAATGCCCGATATTGATACCGACTTCGATGATGAAGGACGATCGAAAGTATTAAATTATGTGGTTGAAAAATATGGTAAAAACCAAGTTGCCCAGATTATAAACTATGGTACCATGGCGGCCAAAAGTGCCATTAAAGATGTGGCACGTGCCCTCGATTTACCACTAAGTGAAGCACAAGACTTAACAAAAATGTTTCCCGATAGGGCCAAAAGTTTATATAATGTTTTTAAAGGCGATATTGATAAACTGAAGAAAAAAGAAGACCTGCAAAGTGAAGATGTAGATGCCATAAAAAAACTTCGGGAAATAGAAAAAGGAACTGACCTAAAAGCACAAGTACTTAGAGAAGCACAAGCTTTGGAAGGTTCAGTTAGGAATACTGGAATACATGCATCGGCAGTTATTATAGCACCAAGCGATCTGATGGAGCATATACCCTTATTGGTAAACTCCAAAGAAGGTTCCGATTTATTGGTGACCCAATGGGATGGAAAAGTGGTAGAAGATGCCGGGCTTTTAAAGATGGACTTCTTGGGTTTAAAAACATTAACTATTATAAAGAATGCCGTTGAAATTATAGAGCAAAACCATGGCAGAAAAATAGACCCCGACGAAATTCCATTGGATGATGCAAAAACTTTCGAACTATTTCAAAAAGGTGATACCACTGCGGTGTTCCAGTTTGAGAGTGCAGGCATGCAAAAATATATGAAGGAATTAAAGCCCACTCGTATAGAAGATTTGATAGCTATGAATGCTTTGTACCGCCCAGGCCCCATGGAATATATTCCTACTTTTATTAAACGAAAACTGGGACTTGAAGAGATAAAATATCCCTTACCTGAGTGCCAAGAAATATTGGAAGAAACTTATGGTATTACCGTATATCAAGAACAAGTAATGTTGCTCTCGCAAAAGCTGGCAGGCTTTAGTAAAGGGCAGGCTGATACACTGCGAAAAGCCATGGGTAAAAAGCAAATTGCAGTACTGAATAGTATGCGAGAAACTTTTTTGCAAGGCACCTCTGAGCGAGGACATGACAAAGCAATTTGCGAAAAAATGTGGACCGATTGGGAAGCATTTGCACAATATGCTTTTAATAAAAGCCACTCTACTTGTTATGCTTTTGTGGCCAATCAAACAGCTTATTTAAAAGCAAATTATCCTAGCGAGTTTATGGCTGCGGTATTAAATAGCACCAATAATATAGAAGATGTTGCATTTTTTATGGAAGAGTGCAAACGCATGGGAATAAAAGTTCTTGGCCCAGATATCAATGAATCGCGGTTGAAATTTTCGGTAAATAAAAATGGCGATATACGTTTTGGGATGGGCAGTGTGAAAGGTGCTGGCGAGGTAGCTGTTACCCAAATTATTATAGAACGCGATGCCAATGGCCCTTTTAAAAGTATATTCGATTTAACACGCAGGGTGAATTTAAAAAATGTAAATAAAAGAGTTTTGGAATCCACAGCATATTCAGGTGGTTTTGATAGCGTGAGTGGAAATAATCGTGCGAAATATTTTCATGTGGAGCAGGGAGAGATGGAAAATCCTATAGAAAAATCTATTCGCTATGGAAGTAATTATCAAGCACAGCAAGCCGCAAATCAGCAAAGTTTGTTTGGTGGTGCATCGGCTGTGAGCCTGCCTGAGCCAAGACTTCCAGAAGCAGAAGAATGGGGTATTATAGAACAACTTACCAAAGAAAAAGAAATGGTGGGTATATTTATTTCAGGCCATCCTTTAGATAAATATAGATTTGAATTGGAAACTTTCTGTAAAACAAGAGTAATAGAATTACAAGATTTAGATGTACTCAGAAATAAAGAAATTACCGTAGGTGGTATGATAACAAAAGTAGTACAACGAACAGGTAAAACAGGGAGTAAATTTTGCTTATTTACTTTAGAGGATTATTCGGGTTCTTTTGAATTTGCTCTATTTGGTAAAGATTATATTGAATATGATAAATATATGAAGGATGAGTTATTTTTATATATTCGTGCAAAAGTTCAACCTAGATATAATGGTGATAGCTTAGAGTGTAAAATTGTACAAATGGACCAACTTACTGAAATTAAAAAGAGAAAACTAAAAGGGATTTCTATCAATATAGAACTACCCAAATTTAATATCGATATTTCAAACACCTTCGAAAAACTATTACAAGAAAACAAAGGAAGCACTCCTGTTACTATCACCTTTAAAGCACCCGTTACTAACATGACTGCAGAAAGTCTTTGTGCAAAATATAGTGTAGACTATACACAAGATTTAGACGAAGCCTTGCAGAAATTGGAGATGGATGTGAAGGTGAGTGTGTGATTGAATAAACATAAGAATCAATTACA
>JANYDJ010000077.1 GCA_025363675.1 Flavobacteriaceae bacterium
GTATCCGACACCAATATGTGCCCGATACGTGTAGCCAAAATTTGTGTTTTGCCTGTGCCCGGCCCTGCAATTACCAGCACAGGGCCTTCTATTTGGTCTACCGCTTGGCGTTGGGCTTCGTTGAGGTTATTATAAGCTTCTTGGTATGGGGTTAGTGACATGAGATGTATATATTATATCTTCTTGCCTGTGGTTGGCGACAACGCCAAACCACAGGCAAGAAGAAGTTAAGGTACAAATATAATTGGAACAGTTATATCAAATGCAGTGGTTAATAAATATATTGGAAGTTGTGGATAGGGTGGTTGTCTGAATCACTGATTCGCACGGATTAATGGATTTCACGGATTGTAGACCATTGAAAAAATCTGTGTAATTTGTGTAATCACCTTAATCCGTGATTCAGACAAAAACGTCCATATTAATCGCTTTCCTCCAAATCATATAAACTAAAATACAATTTATCTCGTTTGTTTTTATAAATTTTAAGGTAATGAATAATACAAGCTAAAATAAAGAGTATTTTAAGAATTGGCAAGATGCCATATATTGCAATTGTAATATTAATCGATGGATTACTCTCAATAAATTCGTATAACCTATATATAGGTTCAGAAACTAAAAATATTAGTAAAGTAAACCATAGTGTATTAAAAGATCCAGCTTTTGAATCACGAAGTATATTTCTGAAGACTGGAATATATATAAATAAGATATCTAATTGAATACAATATAGAATTATTACCAAAATCATTATATATCCTGAATGTTCTGCTCCATTGCTATAATTAGTATTCTGATCTATAAGCATTAAAGTTGGCAAAAACCCAACAAATAGTATATAGAACGCAAAAAATAAACGACGTTTAAGTACTTTTGACATATTAGAATTCTCTTTAATAATCGTACACAAATCGTACGAAAACAATTCAATGCTTCGTGCCTAGGAGATTGCTTCGTCGTTCCTCCTCGCAATGACGTACGGGGCGGAGCCTCCAAGGTAGCTGAGCGGAACCGAAGCTACTCCACTACCAAACTCTTACTTACACTTCCATTCTCGGTTACAAATATTAACTGGTAAATACCTTTACTTAAGGTATTGTTATATATATTTCCAAGTTCGAAAGTTTGGGTATTGTTGGGAAGAAGCACATTGGTCAATTGTTTACCGGTCATGTCTACCAAAATAAGGCGGGTATTGTTATATATAGTTTCGGATAATTTTATGGTAGCATTTCCGTTGGTTGGATTGGGATATATTTCTATATTGTCTGCCATTTCTATATCGGTGGTTGCTAAAGGGTAGCCGCCTATATTTATATTATCTAAATAAAAATTATTACCCACACCGCTGGTGATAAATGTAAATTTGAGCATCAGGTTTTGTACGGCTTGGTATCCGCTCAAGCCTATTTTCTCCCTACGCCAATCGGCGGCTGATGCGGGAGTGAAGGAACTGTTGAGGGTAGTACTGGTTTCTAATTTACCCCCCGATTTTGAATATATATTATTCCAATTGAGCCCACAATCGGAGGATGCAAATATTTTTAAATTATCAAAACTACTGGTACTACGACGGGCATACGACAAGAAAAATTCTAAGTTGGCAGCCAATTTTGTGGTCATATCCAGAGGTACGGTGGTTAGCTCGCAGTAATCGCCCGCATTAAAGTTATTATAATTATTGATATATAAACAGGAGGTACTATTATATCCATTTGTTTTAATTAATTTCCATCCGTTACTACCCGTAGTGGTATAGGCTGTGAGTTCAGATGGTATAGTGGTATTGCCCTCAAAGCTAAACTGCCATGGCGTTTTATAACCCGATATATTTGATATTACATTGATATAGGAAACTTTGGTTACTGAATCTTTACCACTTGCATTTGCCACTACCAATTTAACATAAGCGGGGCCAGCCTTGGTAAAGGATACCGTGGGATTCTTATTGGTATCAATAGCAGGATTTCCATTTTCGAAATACCAAGTATAGTTTGCTACCTTGCCACGGGTACTGTTATCATAAAACTTAATCTGACTTCCCTGGCATACATTAACAATTGGCGTATAGAAATCGGCTTTGGGAACACAGAGTGCTATATTAGAAGTATCATATACTCCTGTTGCTTTTAAGTTAGCAGTAGTAGAAATATTGGTTCTGTAATTTTGGAAGGTATAATCGATAACATCTTTTTGACCCGACGAAAACATATTCTGGCATTTTCCATCGGTATAATCCATATAGTTTTCTGTTTGATCGGGAAGGTCGGGCACATCGTTAGTGCAGCTATTGCGACTACTGGGGCATCCTGAATTTGCTGAATTTACTGGTGGCGTATCATCTACATTTTCAGCAGGAAAACTACTGTTACAACCGCCTTGAAAGGTATGAAACAATCCGAGCCAATGCCCAATTTCGTGTGTGGCTACCCTGCCGTTATTCCCATTACCGGAAGCGGTGCCTATACTTCCAAAATAATCACCTCTTATCAGTACACCATCTGTTTTGGTAGCACCTGAACCCGGATAAGGAAACTGGGCGTAACCCAATACTGTTCCTATTCCACCACCGGCTACATTATCATCAATAGTTTTTACAATCCAGATATTTAAGTATTTTGTTTTGGGCCAAGGATTTAATTTACTGGCATCGGTGGCTGTATTGGTAAGCGAAGAATATATACGATCGATACCATCTGTGCAGCTGCCCTGCGGATCGATACTTGCAAGGCGAAACTCTACTTCACAGTCGATAGCCACATTTTGAAAAATGCTGCGGGTACTGCTCGCATCTGCATTTTTGCGACGAAAATCAAGATTTAAAATTCTTATTTGATCCACTATCTGGTCTTTCGAAATATTCTCAGGCCCATACTGATGTATTACATGCACCACCACAGGTATGATACGCACACTTGCCCTTGCATTTTTTAGTGAGTGCCCTGCACTTTGCACCCCTTTTTGGAAACTGATAATCTCATTTTTTAAAGTTGGATTATTCATCAACTGCTTTTGAAAATATTCATCGGTGAGGCATTGTGCCTGGATATTGAAACCTAAAATACAACAAATAATGATACTAAATAAATTTTTCATGGAATACAAATAAGCGTTTTTTTTTAAATGATATAATATAATACTTTTGCTATTAAAAATCTGGGCAATATAATGCTTTGCTGCGTTCAGCTTTAACTTTCACGGGTCTGTTTTTGGGATATTTTACGGAATATGATATAATATATTTTACTGATTCGCCCGCTTTCACATTTATGTTCCATTGCAATTTGCCGTTGTCTTTATTCCAATCTGCTAGCGATATTTCAGCAATATCAACTACAATTTCGCTATTTCCGCTAATAGGCACTTGATCGTATAAATTAATAGATACATCTTTATTGTTTCCATTGCGTATAGATATTTCGTAAGTGAAAGAATTTACGGTGTTGCCGCTGAAGAAAGTTTTGTGCGATTTTTCTTTTTTCTTCTCGTATTTTAATACCACTTTTTGATCACGACCCACAGAAACCTCCAGCGTATCGCCATCGATATTTGGATTGATATATGATTCTCCTATATAAGTTTTTCCCATATATACATTTGCCGGGCCTTCTATCAAATTCAAGGTATCCCAATCTAAAATGCTTGCCATTAAATAAGCTTTTGCATCCAATTTTGGGATAGCAACATAATGGTAATCGGCTTTTAAATTATATTGTTTCATTTCCACCAAATAAGGTTTGCCATCGGTGGGTATCGTTTTTTTTTCGCCAATCTCAAAATCCACACTTAGTTGCGATATATCAATAGTCGTAAATTTTTTCTGCTCCTCTTTATATCCTATATTATTTGAATTTCCATTACTGAAACCTCCATTTTTAGATATCTTACTTTTGTTTGCCCAATTATACTGCCTACCGCTAGAATACATGGGTTGCGTGGGTGACTCAAAATCGATACGCCAAGGGTCGAGCACAGGTAGCATGGCAGATTTGGAAGGGTCGGAAGTTGATACCGTTAATTGTATATTGTTCCAATCGATACCGGTACTATTATACATTTTTGCATTATATACCAAGTTAACAGGTTTGCTAATATCAGCAATTTTAAAATCATAGAAAGGAGCCCAGCCACAATCTGTAGCAAAATATTGAAATTCGTAAGTTTCAGTATTTGCTGTTTCGCTTTCAATGGTTGCTTTCACAACGCTGTTGGTTTTATAAAAAATATTCTCGGCTTTTTGTTTGGAACTTTTTAATGCGGTGCGTATATCTGCTAAATTATCTAACTGTATTTGATATTTGCGTAGTAGGCGAACAATCTCTGTAAGCCGTGAACGAAAAAGATCCGCAGTTTTTTGCAGCTCTAGTGCATTTACTCCCACATTACTTCCCCCAATACTCATATTACTCGAAAACAAATCACGCTCTTTATTATATATACTAATTAAATCATTAGTCTCGTTTATTTGCACTTGAATGTATTTGAGGCTGTCTTTAATATTTTTGTAATTTGCATTTTGTTCCAGTGCATTCAAGTCTAAAGCAACCTCTGTAAGTGCCACCACTTTAGCTGAGCCAGAAAATTGTAGCAAAATTCTGTCTGCATCTACCTTTACTGAAATGCCTCTAAACTCAATCTGATTCGTGCCCTTCTTAAGCATAACAGAACCCGATTGAAATAACGTAGCACCCATCGTATATATAGTTACACGGCTTGGCTTCGATTCAATTAACAAACGCTCTTGTGCTTGAACCGTTTCTGCCGCAAAAAAAGAAAACAGCAAAATATATAATAGTTTTTTCATTAAATAATATTTAGCGGGTCAAAAATAATGCCCATTGTCCATATTATAACTGTGGTTTGCGTAAAATGGTGGTCAGGATTCGGGGTTCGGGGTTCGGGGGCGAACGCACACCTCTCCCCCGCCTCTCCAAAGGAGAGGGGGCTAAAACCCCGCTACCTGAATCCCGAATCCTGACCGCCGACGCCCTTCTTCGTATTTTCCAAATCCTACATTACCTTTGCACCATGCCTTCCATCCGACAAGAAAAATTTGCAAGACTTTTACAACGCGATTTATCTACCATTATTCAGCAACGTACCCACAGTTTTTTTGAGGGAAAAATGATTATGGTAAACGATGTAGAAGTTTCGCCCGATTTGGGTTACGCCAAAGTGTATTTGGGATTTATCAATCAAAACGAAAAAGACTACCTCCTCGGACTTGTACAATTTCATTCTAAAGAATTAAGGCACGAGCTGGCACAGAAAATAAGAAACGAGGTTCGCAAAATACCAGAGCTCACTTTCTATATCGACAACACACTGGACAATGCCCTGAAGATGGAAAAAATATTGGAGAAACTGAAGGAAAACGATGAATTGAAATAGAAAATAGGGATAAGGAATAAGGGGTAAGGGCCATACGGCGACAGCTCCTTACTCCTTACCCTTACTCCTTAAATTACTAAAAATAAAAAATAGTTGATATGCATTACGATCCTATAAAAGACGGCCTAGGCAGATTTTTTAATAAGAGCACTGGCAGCCGCAAATTTTTCTACAAACTACTAGACCTTTTGTTGCTGCGTTGCTGGCATATACATAGCGAGCTTCGTGCCTGGCAAAAAGAAAATCTAAACAAAACAGAAGTGCTGGATGCAGGCTGCGGTTTCGGACAATATAGTTTTTGGATGGCCAATAAAAATCCTAAATTCAATATCACCTCAGTAGATGTGAAAGAAGATTACCTAGCCGATTGCCGCGTATTTTTTAAAGATTGCGGACTCAATAATGTGAAATTTGAAGTGGGCGATCTCACCAATTTCCCTCGTGAAAACAGCTACGATTTAGTAGTATGTGTTGATGTGATGGAACATATATTGGAGGATGTGGAAGTGTTCAAACATTTTTATAAAAACTTAAAACCTGGAGGTATGATGCTGGTATCAACCCCCAGCGACCAAGGCGGCAGCGATGTGGGCGATGATAGCGACGAATCGTTTATTAGCGAACATGTACGCGATGGTTATAATATAAATGAGATACAGGACAAACTTAGATTAGCAGGTTTCACCAAAACTTTTGCCAGATATAGTTATGGAACACCGGGCAAAATTTCATGGAGATTCTCGATGAAATATCCCATACAAATGCTCAATACTTCTAAATTGTTTTATATCATTATTCCGTTTTGGTATCTACTATTTTATCCCTTTTGTTATATATTAAACTGGATGGATACGCTTGGTTCGCATAAAACCGGAACGGGTTTGATTGTGAAAGCGTGGAAGTAAAATTCTGTCACCCTGAGTTTATCGAAGGGCGACATTTTTCGGTAAATTAGAGGTAACAATATATATATTATAATGAACACCGAAACTGCTCAAACTATATATATAGATTATCTCAAATTTGAGAAAAAAGCATCGCCCCATACCATTGCAGCTTATGAAACAGATCTGGGACAATTTTTTCCATTTGTAAAAGCCGATTTTGATATAGAAAATTTGGAAGAAATTTCTCACCAAGTAATTCGCAGTTGGTTGGTACAGTTGATGGGAGATGGAATAAGTCCACGCTCAGTGAACAGGAAAATTACGTGTTTGCAAAGTTTTTTTAAGTATCATATTCGATTGGGAAATATTATACAAAATCCGATACAAAAAGTACAAAGACCCAAGCAAGGAAAAAAACTTCCCGTATTTATCGATGAACAAAATATCAATGATTTTTTGAATATCAAAACTGAAGAAAATGATTTTGCTACGCAGCGAGATCAAATGATTCTGTTACTATTATATCATTGTGGAATACGACGTGCAGAGTTGGTGGGACTGAAAGCTGCGGATGTGGATTTACTACGGGCACAAATAAAAGTGCTTGGCAAAAGAAACAAGGAACGCATTATTCCTATATTAAAAGAATTACAAGAAGCTATTAAAGAATATATCATAGCCAAAAACGAAAAAGGATATAACAATCCCGAATTATTATGTAGTGATAAAGGTATGGCATTAAGCACGGGAATGGTATATACCAAAGTGAAATTTTTCTTATCGCAGTTTACTACTTTGCAGAAGCGGAGCCCGCACGTGCTGCGGCATACATTCGCTACGCACATGCTAAACCATGGAGCAGATTTGAATGCGATAAAGGAACTGCTCGGCCATGCAAATTTAGCCGCCACACAAGTTTATACCCATAACAGTTTCGAGCGATTGAAAACACAACATAAACAGGCACACCCCAAAGGGTGATTTACGATTTTGGATTTACGATTTACGATTTTGCTGACGCCCTGAGCGGAGTCGAAGGGTGTTTCGTGGTTCGACTACGCTCACCATCTCAACACTATAAAACTATAAATAATTTCTATCCGTATATATAATCGTAAATCCAAAATCGTAAATTTCTATGGCAATAAATACATACTATTTTTTAACCCACTGGACAGTGGAAGCCACGCTTGATGAAGTGTGCGAGATACTTGAAGATACTGCAAGCTTGAGCCGCTGGTGGCCCTCGGTATATTTGGATGTGAAAATTATGAATGAAGGCGATACAAAAGGCGTAGGGAAAATTGTAAAACAATATACCAAAGGTTGGTTGCCTTATAGAATACATTGAGATTTTGAAGTTACCGAATCGAATGCTCCTTATGGCTATAAAATAAAAGCCTGGGGCGATTTGGAAGGAAACGGCGAATGGATATTGCGAGCCGAAGGCAACAAAGTATATATAGATTATCACTGGCAAGTGAATGGTGAAAAACCGCTGTTCAAATATTTATCATTCATGCTCAAGCCTATATTTAGTGCCAATCACCATTGGGCCATGCGAAAGGGTGAAGAGAGTTTAAAACTGGAATTGTTGCGTAGGCGTGGTGTAGAAAATATACCCGAACCTCCGAAAGCAACATTATAGTTGTGGGTTGCGAGTTGTGAGACCATGCGGCAGTGTAGATGGTGGTGAAATGGTGAGCGGAGTCGAACCACGAACCATCCTTCGACTACGCTCAGGACGGCATTTCGGTTCCTTTCATGTCAACTCACAACTCACAACTCACAACCCACAACTCACAACTCCCAACTCACAACTGTCTCCCCTACATCAAATTCCCTGTCCTTATATTCTTTCTGTTAATTGGATTGATTTTGTTGAGGTCGAGGGTGAAAGATATTTTTTGGGCGAACAACTTCATTCTACTGCTATTGGCGAAATTATTATCGAAAGCCGTATTGATGGAACTGCTATTGAACAGGGGCACATACACTACCAAGAACCTGCTAAAAAGTGGCAGTGACAATCCCACAGAATATAATGAAGAAACATTATATTTGGGATTGGGATTTCCATTGGTGTAACTCACACTATTATATATATTAAAGTCGGCATAAACCATAAACGGAATTTTACCGGGCAATGGTAGT
>JANYDJ010000082.1 GCA_025363675.1 Flavobacteriaceae bacterium
TCAAATATTTTCAGTAGAGAATGCAGGACCAGAAATTAGTAATGATACAATGATTATAACAAGACCCAAAACAAAATGTAAATTCGTAAATAACAATATTCTGACATCGAAAATAGTAGGAACATGCAAATTGCCATTTGAAGAAATTCCAACTTTTTCTGTAAATCAAACAAACTATATTACAACAATTGGTAACAAAGGTGAAATAAAAACATCAGTTGTTGATAGCATAAATTATTTCAAGAAATGCAAGATGGAATTCTTTCAATCATATTAAAACTATCACGCCGAATCCTACCCCCTCCCCAAAAAACCCTTGTTCACGCCGATTTGCAATCGGCGTAAACAAGGCATGGCGATTTGCAATCGTAGATTATTACTACCTATAGTTTTTACTGCGATTGCAAATCGCAAATCCCAACAACACGCCGATTATAAATCGGCGTGGGCATAAATGCGTAACGAAAAAATAAAACCAAACTTTAGTTTCTAAATATGGAAACTTTAATTATCTTTGTAACGTTTAATAAATTGAATTACTAGTGAGATATTTTGAAACAAGATTTTTAGAAGAGGCTGACGAATTTATTTCACAACTTGACCGTAACACAGTGAAAAAAATCTTTTATAATATTGACCTTGCCGAACAAACCAATGATCCGAAATTGTTTAAGAAACTACAAAATGACATTTGGGAATTTCGTACAAAGTTTGCAGGACTTCAAATTAGACTTCTTGCATTTTGGGATAAGACAGATAATAAAGAAACTTTGGTTATTGCAACTCATGGTTTCATCAAGAAAGTTGACAAGGTTCCAGCAAACGAAATTGAAAGAGCAACAAGACTTAGAAATAAATATTTTAATAACAAACTAAAAAAGTAATCACATGGCAACTAAAGAAATAAAGACCCATTCGCTTAGCGAAATGAAGGACAAGTATATTGGTAAAGTTGGGACAAAAGAACGTGACGAATACGAATATGAACTTCGTATGGATGTGTTGGGGAAGATGATTAAATCTGCAAGACAAGAACGTCACTTGACTCAAGAGGAACTTGGCAAACTTGTTGGCGTACAAAAAGCTCAAATTTCTAAACTTGAAAGTAGTGCTAATAGTGCAACAATAGATACTATAATAAAAGTGTTCAGAGCATTAAAAGCTGAGATTAATTTTAATGTAAAACTTGAAGACAATTTTGTTAAACTTGTATAAATCATAACATACTAGAAAATCGTCCGAACGGCCCGGCATCCTACCCCCTCCCCAAAAAACCATACAACAAACTAACCTGCACCAAACATATAGCAGGCAAGGTGAACACTGTTAGCGAAATAGAAATATATAAAGGCAGTGATATATATGTGATATAAAAAAACAATATAGTCATGCCTGCTATTAAAATTTGCCTGAATATATGATAATAGGAATGGTGTTTAAATTTTTCGTTGCTGGGTAGTAATTTGATGTGTAGAAAATAGAATACGCAACTACAAAATATAAATGCAAGCAGCAAAGGCAATCCCACTAAAATAAATATCACTACCAATGCTGTTTGTATATATTTTACCGGTTTACTGGGTTTGTTTGCCGTGTCTAATTTAGAATAATAATGATAGAAAATATCAACCCCATTAATTCGAAAATACTTATAGAAAAAGTAGATTACATTTTTTACATCTTGTATTAAAATACTATTGGGTAGTTGATAGAAACCTCTATTGGCTGAAGGTTTATGCTTTTGGGAATAATCGACCCGGGCTTTAAAAATTTGATTGTTGAGTTCAAATTCTGTTTTGTCTTTCAGCGTTTCGTAAGCCAAATTAATTTTAACAAAATCTTCGGATGTAGCTTCCCCGCTTGCATCGGGATGAAACTCACGAGCTTTGGCTCGATATTGTTGTTTTATTTTTACAAGTGTAACTGGCTGCTCCAGCCCCAGTGTTTGTATGGCTTCATTAATGGTCAAAACCCAGTACTAGAATTTCATAAAATCTTCTGGATTCACTGGTGAACCATTATGCCAAAGTTCGAAATGCAAATGCGGTCCTGTGGTAAGTTCGCCGCTATTCCCCACTATAGCAATTGCATCGCCGGCATTTACATAAGCACCTGCATTTTTAAGCAAAACAGAATTGTGTTTATATACCGAAAATATATTATTGGGATGTTGAATACCTATTACATGCCCCGCATCGGGAGTCCATGATGAGAATACAACGGTACCTGCCAAAGTTGATTTAACAGCTTCATCGGGTTTGGCTACCACATCTACTGCCTCATGGTTTGCATCGGCCGAAAATTTCTCGGTAACAAAACCTTTTACCGGTGCAATAAACATAAAATTATCGGGCATCATTTTATCATTGGCCACTTCTTTCTTAAAATAATCTCTATTATCAAAAGCCATTAATCTATCGTCAATCATTTTTGAAATTACACCAATAGTAGAGTCATTCATCAGTTTGCGTATAGAACTATCGCTCGGCACTTCTCCATTTATAATAGACTTTAATGAATTAAACCTAATTTCGTTCGACTTGAGTATATTACGCATCGAATCTAAAGTTTCAGATTGTTTTTTATATAAACGTTCAAATTTTTTAGAGTTGGCGTATCCGGGTATATACTCTCGCACAGGGGTGAAAGCTATCAGTGACACCACTATAAGGGTGAACAGTACAACGCCTGCACTAATACCGATAAACAAATTCATCGGTGTTAAATGTACCGAGTATCTTTCCTCAAAAGTATTCTCCGTCATCAACACCAGACGATAACGAACTTTTAGCTTTTTAATGAGCTTTTGTTTGGATTTTTTTTCTTCCATTTTTGTTTTTCGAATTTGCAACTAATTGGGGTGAAAATGGGTCTTATAGTTGGTATTAAAATAGATTCCCTATTTTTGCTTGCAAATTTAATCACAAAAAAGCAGCAGTATATTTTTACTTAAATAAAGTAATATTTTGATTTTCAACTTCTTTAAGAAAATAAAGCGAGGGACAGCTATAAATGTATCGGTATTTTTTACCTTACTGGTAGTTGTGTCATGCAATCTGAGTGATGAAAATAAGCTTAAAATTGCCTGGCACAATCTCATTGCCCGCGACAATATTTGGTTTCATGCCAAGGAAAAAGTTAAAGTTGCCTTTGAAGCATTGCGAACCCAGAATGGGGATAATTTCGAGAAAATATTGCCAGTATTTCCTTACGGCACCGCCGAACAACGCAAAGCCTTTTCAACTGAAATGGAAGAGGTGATGAAAAAATGTTCGAAAGTTATTTCCGATCATAAAATTAGTAAATGGGTCGATGATTGTTTTTACTTGCTTGGGGAATCGCAGTTTTTAAAAAATGATTATTATGCCGCTATCGAAACTTTTCAATACCTAAACGCCAAATATAAAAACAGTGAGCTGCGTTACCTCTCATCTATATGGATTATGAAATGCTATGTATATGCCGGAAGGGCCGATGAGGCTGAGGCTATTATGGGATATTATAAAACAGAAGCTAAATGGCCCGAGAAATATCAAGCAGAATTGAGTGCCATTTTGGGTGATATATATATTAGGCAAGAAAAATATAAATCTGCCATCAACCGCATGCGTGATGCTTTTGACAAAACCCATACCCGATCGTTAAAAGCACGATACAGTTTTATTCTGGGTCAACTTTACCAACAAGCCGACCGTGGCGACTCCGCAACTTATTTCTTTAAGAAATGTATCAAATATAATCCAAATTATGATATGGCCTTTAGTGCCAAAATGAATATTGCCAAATCAGCAAACTTGAGTGATCCTAGCAAAAAAAACCAGGCCAAACGCCTCATGAAAAACTTGCTGCGAGATGATAAAAACATCAGCTATTTCGACCAGATATATTATGAACTGGGACATATAGAAGAAAAGGCAAAAAATTTACCCGCTGCCATTACCTACTATAAATTATCGGCACTAAGCAGTCAGAAAAACAATAATCAGAAATCGTTGTCGTATCTTGCTTTGGCCGAAATTTATTTTGCCAAACCCGACTATAAAAATGCCCAGGCATATTATGATAGTACGGCATTGTTTATCCCAAAAGACAATAAAGATTACGAACTGATTATGGAGAAAAAGAATGTGCTGGGCGAACTGGTTCATAATATAACCACCATTAAGTTGCAGGATAGTTTGCTAAAACTAGCGGCAATGGATACCAATAAATTGTATAAATATTTAGAAAAAGCTATTGAGGAAAAGAAAGCCCAGAAAGAAGATGTAGATAATAACAATAATAATAATATAAACCTAGCTACCAATACCAATACAAATGCAACCGGAAGTGGATTTTATTTTAGTAATTCATCGCTTGTAGGAGTTGGCGTTACTGAATTTAACCGCAAATGGGGCCAGCGTAAAAATACAGATTTTTGGCGTGTGGCAGCTAAGGCACGAGAGCTGTCGGAAATACAGAGCAACAATGCCAGCAACGAAAGTTCGGCAGTGGTCGATACTCTCAATGTAAAGAATATACCGCTTGCTACCAAAGCATCGGCCGAGATGAAAAAAATGCTGGTGCAAATTCCATTCTCCGACGCTGCAAAAAAACTGGCCACCAATAAAATTTGTGAAGCTTACGCAGGCAATGGCGATATATATTATGACAAGTTGAATGATATTGGCGAGGCCAAAGAAAGCTATCTTACCTTGATAGATAAATATACTAGCTATGAGAAACTGGACAAAGTATTATACAAACTTTATAAAATAAGCAATACACAGGGAGACTCTACCCAATCGGAAAAATACAAAAAATGGCTTATTGAGAAATTCCCAAAAAGCCCTTATACCCTGTTGCTCACAAGTCCGCACAAAGATTATAAACCAAAAGGAATAAATTCTGAAGTCTCAACCTATTATAATAGTGTTTACGAATCTTATTTGAAGGCAGATTATAATAGTGCCAAAACCCAATTGGGCGAGGTAGATAAAAAATTTCCGGGCACGGGTATCAAACCCAAATTCGATTTGCTTGATGCCATGATTGAGGCTAGAACAAATAACCTGGTTGGTTACGAAAATAAACTTAAATTAGTACAGGGCAAATATCCCAATACACCCGAATCAGCAAAAGCTGAAGGATTATTGAAAGCCCTAGAAAAAATGAAAAAGGGAGAGATTGATATGGGTGACGAATCGAGTATCAAGAAAGACAGTGCAGAAGAAAAAAGCAAAGATAAAACTGATAAAAAAGGAAGTTATCACAGTAAGTACTCATCGCGATATTTTTATGTGTTGTTAGTTCCCAAAAGTATTCCCAATGCAGAGGATATAAAAATAAAATTCTCGGATCACAATGCTTTAAAACACACACTTGAAGGGCTTGAAAGCAAACTGTTAGAGTTTAATACTACCTATCAATTATTTAGAATTAATGAGTTTAAAGACAAAGCCTCAGCAGTGAAATACTTGCTGGAAATTGATGCTAAACAAACCATGCTGAACGAGGCGGGTATTAAAGAGGTAAAGCATTTCATTATTAGCGACGAAAACTTTTTGGAATTGTACAATACTAAAGACTATGAGGGTTATATAGAATTCTATAACAAGAATTTTTAAAAAAACTAAGCCCGAAAAAAATTCCTATATTATATTTGCACCCTCAACACGGTGGTCGTAGCTCAGTTGGTAGAGTCCCAGATTGTGATTCTGGTTGTCGCGGGTTCGAGCCCCGTCGATCACCCTTAGTTGAAAAGCCTCAGATTTTCTGGGGCTTTTTTGTTTTTAATTTTTTTGAATGGATTTAGCTTTGAATAAAGCTACCATTTTACTTTATAATATTATGGACGCTTTCAATGACACTTTCCATTTTATTATCTAAAATATTGCCAACCTTTTTAATAATTATATTCTTATCAGCAGTAAAAATACGATTAGGTCTTATATTAGAATTTACAGGTAATGAACCTTCTGAAAAATCTGTATTCATTAATGGAATTGCATAATCATCATTAATATGTTGTGAAGTAATTTGACAAAGTATAATATCGTCTCCTTGCAAATTAGCTAATACCAAAGCAGGGCGACGTTTAGACCCTGAGAGATCAGAGAAAGGAAATGGAATTACAATTACATCTCCTTTTACAAATTGTTCCATGCGTTATTTTCTTCGGAAGTTAGCCAATCTTTTGCCAATACTTTTTCTGATGCTAAATATGTAAGTAGAGAATCCGTTTTTATAATTTCTTCATTCGCTTCTTCAATAGTAAAAGCTATTACTTCTACTCTTTTGCCCACATAATCTTTAGGCAAATGGATGGAAACATTTTGGTTATCGGGTGTTACAACTGTGCGTACCATTTATAGGTTTTTTATAATGCAAATATAATTCTTTTTAAACAAATCCCCAGTTCTAAATTCTAAATCCTAAATCCTAAATTCTAAATTCTAAATCCTAAATTCTAAATCCTAAATCCTAAATCCTCCTTACCTTCGCAATATGAAAATAAAATTTTGTGGTGCTGACAGGCATGTTACCGGCAGCCGACATTTATTGGTGCTTGATGATGGATACCAAATACTGATGGACTGTGGCATGTACCAAGGCCGAGGTGTAGACACTGATTCACTGAACCGAGAGTTTTTGTTCGAGCCACACAAAATAGGTGCGGTATTGTTAAGCCATGCACATATTGACCATGTGGGTTGTTTGCCACGAATGGTAGCACAAGGGTTTTACGGAAAAATATATTGTACCCCGCCTACCAAAGATTTGGCTCGACTATTATTATTGGATAGTGCCTATATACAATTGCACGACCTAAAATATGTGAACCAACGCAGAAGCAAACAAGGAGAAACATTACTTGAACCTATATATACTGAAGAAGATGTGATGCAAACCATTTCGCAAATGGAAACAATACATTATAATGAAAATTTCCATCCGCATCCATCGGTTAATTGCCATTATACCGATGCTGCACATATTTTGGGTTCAGCCGCCATTCATTTAGATATTATAGAAAATAATATACTATCCAAACTTACTTTTACTGGCGATATAGGCCGGCCCAATGATATGATATGGCCGCAACCACAACCTTTTCGCCAAGCTGATTATATAATATGCGAATCGACCTATGGCAATCGCTTGCACGAAAAAGTAGTTGACCAAGAAGAAAAACTATTACAAGTGGTGAATGAAACTTGTGTGATGAACAAGGGAAAACTTATAATACCTGCATTTAGTGTTGACCGCACCCAAGAACTTATTTATGCACTGGATAGGATGGCCAACGAAGGGAAACTACCCCATATTAAAGTATATGTCGATAGTCCTTTATCTTTGGGAGCCACTGCTATTACACGCAAATACAAAGACTATTATAATGATGAATTAATTGAATATTTAAAACACGATCCTGAGCATGATGCATTTGATTTTGCCAATTTAGTATATATAAGCAGCAAGGAACAATCGATGGCATTGAATAATAGTAACGAACCATGTATTATAATATCCGCATCGGGAATGGCAGAAGCTGGGCGTGTAAAACATCATATAAAAAACAATATAGAAAACAAGGCCAATACAATATTGCTAGTTGGTTACTGTACCCCTGAAAGCCTTGGTGGACGCTTGAAAAACGGCGATGCAGAAGTAAAAATATTTGGAGAAATGTATCGGGTAAATTGTAGAATAGAAAATTTGGAAGGTTATTCAGCCCATGGCGATTATAATGAAATGCTCGATTATCTTTCGTGTCAAAATCCAACACTTACTAAAAAAATATTTCTGGTACATGGTGAAATAGAAGCACAAACCAATTTCCTAAAACTACTGCACGAAAAAGGATATAAGCATGTGGAGATTCCGGAATTGGGGCAAGAGTTTGGCTTGAAGTTGGAAGACCGAAGTCCGAAGTAAACCCGTTAAAAAACTTCGGTCT
>JANYDJ010000222.1 GCA_025363675.1 Flavobacteriaceae bacterium
TGGCAAAATTGTTGTAATTGCCCAATAAGTTGGTTATACTATCCAAATAAACTTGATTTTTTATAATCCCATATTTAATATTCCAATTTCTAACACTTGCCGCCATGTAATGGTCGCCATTCAACCTGCAAAAACTCCAACTACCCAGTTCTGTCGAGTCAACACCTCCTTGGGCAATACTATCAGCTTGGGCAAACCAATAAGTTACATTTTCTATCAGATGGAACGCCATACTATCACTATAGTCATCTTTCACTATCCCTGCTGGGGGATCATCGACCATTGTGCAGCTCCCAGGATAGTTCGATGTTTTCCTAGTAACTAAATTGGGAGTTACCTTATCAGGATATTTTCTGTTAGCATTGCTCGCAGCCCCATAATAATAATAATTCATTTTAGAAACACCTGCGTCATGTCTTATATTAAAAAATGTTGCCGCATTATTGGTGTTACAAAAATCATTTCCGGCAGAGCGGGCAGGGTTTTGTCTTTGTTCTAAAAAGAATCCACCTGTAGTTTGTGGATCTGTTTCTGCAAATATATCATTTGATAATGTGGAGGTAAAAGTATTAGAAAGTACCAAAGCATTTGTGTTATCATTTCTACTATATACATTATTGCTAATACCGGTAAACTGATTACAGTAAATTTTACCACTTAAAATTTTCGAGGACCATAAAGCAACTCCCGCATTTTTAAGACTTTGAGTATTACCACTGCCAAAAATATTTGAAGAGCTGATAACAAAAGCATTATCTGGGCCTATAACATAATCAGTAGTGCTTTCTACCCATATACCATTAGAACCTACAATTCCATATTTTTTCGGTAATGCAAAATCATTATGCTTTGCTATAAAAAAATTTACATCTTTATTCCAAATACCCGAATAACAATCAAAAAAATGGTTATCATTTGCAGTTGTATAGGTCATTGTTGGTGATATTAAATCACGCATTGAAAGTATGCCATTAAATAGCTTCCTGAAGGTACAGCCATTGTCCACAGTTATCATTGAGCCATTATTATATATTCCTACTATATAGCATTTATATAAAGCTGAATTAGCAGTAAATTGAACACTATTTTCAAATAATGAATTCTTAATTGAATTAGCAAGTTGTATTGAAGGTGCAACATGTATAGATATAATACAATTTTGATACGTAATTGGATTGGGTAGTTTACTAGGTTTGAAAGTCAAATCTCTTTTGGGATTCACATTCGGATTTACAATTTGGTAGTAATTAGAATGCGTAAATGTGCATCCTTCTATAGCACTATTTTGTATATTGCCATAGGGTGCTGTAGAAAAGAATATATCTCTATTAAAATTATTCAAAAAATCAGTTGCAATAACATTAACATAAGCACCATCATTTAGTTGTACACCGCAATTCGACATTTTGATTAGAGTTCTAACATTTGAGCTTTGAGAAGGTATTCCATCTAGTATAAGCATCCCATGGTCAGGAGCACCAAAAGCCGCTCGTGCTGTATATTTTTGTGCTGCATATAATGCCATTTGCCCAGCATCCTGAAAAGCATTCGGGTCTCCAATTACTTCAATGCCTTTCCAATAGTTCATACTTACATTATTGTCTTGTCCATTATCATACCTAGAATTAAGAATCGAATTTTTTACAATGAGCATAGCCCCTTTTTCAACAACGATGGAACCTCCTTTATTAAATAAGACAACTTGATTGGTAATTTCAGCATAAGCACCTGCTTTTATTGTAATTTTATCATAAAACATGTTTGCCACTGTAATCAAAGATTGTTGCCCGTTAATATTGATAACATTAGTAGCAGTATTGAGTTGCACTATGTTAATTCCCAAAAACCGTGTAGGTGAAAAAATTAAAATCTACAGAATTAAAAAGCGTATAGTCATTATGTTTATCATATAAATAAGTATTTAATGTTGCCTACCTTGTAATCTGGTGTTCAGCTTTTCCAGAATTTAATCACACAAATATAGATTGCTGATGGTAATATTTTTGTTATAAAATACTTTTTTTGAATAAAAAAAGTATTTTCTCATAACCTGGTCTTTAAAATCAAGCATTCACAAAAATCTTAATCGATAGAATATGCAATTCGTTCACCAATCTATTGCGTCTTCCCAACGCCTGTTATGTTTCAATATAAAGTGTGCTGTAACACGCGTTGAAAACGCTGTATGAGTCGGAATCATAGATTCGCCCAATGTGCAATATATATCACACCAAATTTGCCAATGCTTCGTTAATTCGGAACTTCATTTTTATAAATACTTTCCGTCTGGGTCCTTCGTTGCTCTGGCTCAGTTTGTCGAAACTCTTTTGCAACATATTTATTTTTTCTAAGCTTTTGCGTCCAAATTCGTAATCGTTCACATGCATCAAGTTCAAGGTTTGAAAAGGTATGAACGATTTTATTTGGTCTCCCATATCAAGCAGCACACTGTTGTCGCACAGTACTATTTCATTATAATACAATTCAAAAGTACCCGTTTTAAGTTCAGGACAATCCACATCAAACTTCTGTCCGTGCTCCGCCATCTCTTCTATATTTTCTAACAGCATTTTTAGTTGTTTCAATAGTGTAATTCCCATCTCGATACTCACATCCTCCATTTCTACAAAATATAATATTTGTTTCACAATGGAATTAATAGTTTCATCGCTCCATACTTCTACTGTATGTATGCGATTAAAATAGTGCAGGGCTTTGCTTCCATGGTCCATAATATGTGTATGGTCAAACATGTCGGCACTAAAGTTGCACTTTTTTAACTGAGGTTCGCATATCACGGTTTTACGCCATACATACACCTTAAAAGCGGCTAGTTCTTTATATTGAAAATAATAAAATATAGGTAAATCTTTTGCCGAATAATGCATGGTGAGCGTAGGCAACTGGGCTCCCATTTCTAAAATTTTAGATAAGTTGCATAAATAAGATTCGAAGGTATAATTATAATCGTCGAGGAAATTGAAATCAACTTCTAGTTTCCCATGTAATTTTTTACCATCTAGTTCATGTAAAGTGGTGCTTAGCATTCTACAGAGTTGCTCCGTCATGTCCAGATCTATTGCGGATTCCCCTTTGGTCCATCGTCGAACCGTTTCCTCATTTACATTAAAATAATCAGCTAAGTGTGCACTAAAGCGTTGGCCCGGCTGTGTGTGATCGAATTTTTGTTTAAGTTTCCCAAACAATCCGATTTGGTTGTGGATGATTCTGCTTTTTGACATATATAGTTTTATTAGATTTTACTAGGAATGCAAAAAGAAAAAAGACCCAAACAATTGGTACATCCATCCATTAAAATATAATAATTGGTACGATGAGGTTTCCTGAATATAACTGAAAATGTAGATGTGTTACTTATATATTCTATTTAATTGTTTGTATACTTTTTTATCTCTTTACAACCATGATGTTTGAATTATTAATAGGTTGCGTACAGAAATTTTGCAAACCTATTTGGGCTTGACAATTAACGACATACAGGCAAAAATAATCTCCACAGTTTACCGACATGCCTGTATTTAATTTTCTTATTATGATAATCACTATATCTTTGCTCTACTTATGCTCGATATAGAATCGTACCGAAACTACTGCATCTCCAAAAAAGGCGTTACTGAAGAATTTCCTTTCGATAATGAAACACTGGTTTTTAAAGTATGCGGAAAAATGTTTGCCCTTTCAAATGTAAATAGCTTTGACAGTATAAACTTAAAATGCGACCCCGAAGAAGCTATCGATTTAAGAGAACGCTACGATGCCGTGCAACCAGGTTACCACATGAACAAACAACACTGGAACACTATTATAATAGATGGAACTTTGCCCCTTAAATTTTTGTATGAGCAGATAGATAATTCGTATAATTTAGTGGTGAAATCTTTGCCGAAAAAAGTCCGTGAATCATTGCTTTGATTTTACGCAGCCATCATTAACTTTGCACCACTAAAAAATCTATATTATATGAGTAAAGTAACAGTAGTAGGTGCAGGCAATGTGGGAGCCACTTGTGCCGATGTAATAGCCCACAAAGAATTGTGCAATGAACTTGTACTAGTTGATATCAAAGAAAATTTTGCTGAAGGCAAAGCTCTCGATATCTGGCAAACCGCCCCAGTGGATATGTATGATACCCGCATCACTGGTAGCACTGCCGATTATAGCAAAACCGCCAACAGCGATGTAGTTGTAATCACCAGCGGACTTCCACGCAAACCGGGTATGAGTCGTGATGACCTTATTCAAACCAATGCCGGTATTGTAAAATCGGTTACTGAAAATATTATTAAATATTCTCCCAATGCCATTATTATAGTAGTATCAAATCCTTTGGATGTGATGACCTATTGTGCATTCCTTACTGCCAAAATAGATAGCAGCAGAGTGTTTGGAATGGCTGGTATTTTGGATACCGCTCGTTACCGTGCATTTCTTGCTACTGAACTTAACTGCTCACCCAAAGATATACAAGCTGTATTAATGGGCGGACATGGCGACACCATGGTTCCACTTCCTCGCTATACTACTGTTGCCGGAATTCCAGTTACTGAATTGGTAGCCGAAGATAAATTAAATGCCATAGTAGAACGCACCAAAAAAGGTGGTGGCGAAATTGTAAACTTATTGGGAACCTCTGCATGGTATGCACCAGGAGCAGCGGCAGCCCAAATGGTGGAAGCAATTCTGCGTGACCAAAAACGTATATTCCCAGTGTGTGCTTGGCTACAAGGCGAGTACGGATTGAAAGATGTGTACTTGGGCGTACCCGTTGTATTGGGCAAAAACGGAATTGAAAAAATTATTGAACTTAAATTGAATGATGACGAGAAAAAATTATTGAATGAAAGTTCTGTTGCCGTAAAAGAAGTAATGAATGTGCTTGACAATTTAAATCAAGTTCCAGCATAATAATAACCAACCAAAAACCAATATATATTGAGCCGACCATATCTATTGTCGGCTCTTTTTTTTGACCTCTCTTCGTTCATCCCGAAATAAATTCGGGACGAACATTTTCTCCCCACATGGGGAGAATTTAATGTGAAATTATAATATATACAATATTGCAGAAAATAAAAGTTATATATGAGGACAATCATTTGATTGCGGTGAACAAACCTGCTGGTCTTTTGGTGCAAGGTGATAAAACGGGTGATATATGTTTGTTGGATTTAACCAAAGAATATATAAAAGAAACTTATAATAAACCTGGCAATATATTTTGTGGCTGTATACATAGAATCGATAGGCCTGTAAGTGGATTGGTGCTGATGGCGAAAACATCGAAAGCACTAGAGCGAATGAACAAAATTTTTAGCCAGCGTGAAGTGCAAAAAATATATTGGGCCTTGGTAGAAAACAAACCAATGCAAAGTGAAGGAACGCTGAAACATTATATATTAAAAAACGAACAAACCAATAAAGTAAAAGCATATAATACGCCAAACGGTAATGCACAAGAAGCAGTATTAGAATATAAATTATTAAAAGCAGTAGGCAAGTATTATATATTAGAAGTAAAACCGCATACCGGTCGCCCGCATCAAATTCGTGCACAACTATCAGCCATGGGTTGCCCCATAGTAGGCGATGTAAAGTACGGAGCCAAGCAACCATTGCCCGATGCCTCTATTGGTTTGCATGCACATGAACTACATTTTGTGCATCCGGTTAAGAAGGAGGATGTTATAATAGTTGCTGAGCCACCGAAGATGTTTTTATGATAAAAATAGCGTCCCTTGCGAACTTGCCCTCGCAAGACTCTGTCTTGTGAGAAACATACAGCAAGTTTTCAACTTGCATTCCAGAATATATATTATTTTTTAGTCTGAATTTTTCTCGTCAGTCTGGAGACTGACAGTTTTTGAATCACAAGTCACGCTTCGCTTGAGACTTGCGATGGCATAGTATATAGCGTCCCTTGCGAAACCCCTTGCGTCCTTTGCGGTATAAATTTTTATCTCAACCTCTCCAACAACCCCACCATCGCTTCTTTAATCCTCGCCGCATCAGCTTTATTCATTACTGATACAAAAATAGAAGGATTGTTTTTCCTCGCCATCCAAGTGGCTTGCAGGTTTTCAAATATTTCTTGTTCTGTAATTAAATCAGTTTTATTAAAAACCATTAGTGTAGGTTTATCGGCAGCATTTATATCAACCAAAGTTTGGTTGACCACATCTATTTGTTCTTCAAAATTTTTATGCGATACATCCACTATATGTAATAATGCATCAGCTTCACGCACTTCATCTAAAGTCGATTTAAAACATTCGACCAATTGGTGGGGAAGTTTGCGGATAAATCCTACTGTATCGCTCAATAAAAAATTATGTCCATCAATATATACTTTTCGCACGGTGGCATCGAGTGTGGCGAACAATTTATTCTCGGCCAGCACGTCACTTTTGCTCACCATATTCATAATAGACGATTTGCCTACATTGGTATAACCCACCAGTGCCAAGCGTTTCACACCGGTCCTGTTTTTCCGTTGGCCCATATTAATCCTGTCAATATCTTCCAATTTATCTTTAAGCAAACTAATACGATCACGAATTACACGGCGGTCGGTTTCAATTTCTCGTTCACCTGGGCCACGCATTCCCACTCCGCCTTTTTGTTTTTGTAAGTGTGTCCACATACGTGTTAGGCGTGGCAACATATATTGATTTTGTGCCAGCTCAACTTGTGTTTTTGCTTGTGAAGTGCGGGCATTGCGGGCAAAAATATCTAATATCAAATTGCTTCTATCCAATATTTTTACTTCAACACCAATGTCCTTTTCCAGATTTCGGATTTGCGACGGCGTAAGTTCATCATCAAACACCACCATATCGGCTTCATATTCTTTTATATAAGAAACTATATCGGCCAGTTTTCCTTCGCCCACATAAGTTCGTGGGTGAACTTTTTGCAGTTTTTGAGTAAATTGTTTTAAAGTTCTTGCTCCACAGGTTTCCACCAAAAAAGCAAGCTCATCAAGGTATTCCGCGGTCTGTATATCACTTTGTTCGGGCGTTTGCACACCTACCAATACCGCAGTTTCTTGCTTGGCGGCAGTATCATATAATTTGGGTTTTGTCAAGTGTGCAAATATAGGCTGAGGTAATGGGTAAATACATTGTACAATTCACACTTGTTTAAATTCTTTTTTTCAAATTAGACTTTTATTTACGATTATTGCAATAATAAATACTTACAATTATGTCAAAAGGAAAAGACGCCAAAAAAGAAACCAAGAAAGCTCCAGCTAAAACTCCAAAAGAAAAAAAAGCTGAAAAAAGAGAAAAGAAAAGCAACTAGTTTTTCATTGTTTCTATATCAAAGCCATGGGGTTATATTTTTAGCACCATGACTTTGATATTTATTAATTGGTATTATATAATACTACATTCCCCTATCAAAATTTCATACTTTAATATTATATCAGAATGATTCCAAAAACATTTGGGGAAAAACCTAGTGGCGAAAGATTAAAAAAAATACAACAATCTCCCAATTATAAAAATGGTGCTTTAAATAATATAGAACCTACGGAAGTATTACTAAAATCGGCTTCGAGATGGAAAATGTTAAAAGATAGTTTTAACAGACCCAAAGATATTAAACCGCTTCAACGGATGCCTTCTGTGAAAACGGATTTGAAAAATCTGAATGCGGATGAACCTTTAGTAATTTGGTTCGGGCATTCGTCTTATTATATACAATCGAAAGATATTCGTATTTTGGTTGATCCTGTTTTTAGCGGTTCAGCCTCTCCATTTAAATCCATGATTAAATCATTTGAAGGAAGCGATATATATACTGTTGATGATTTTCCTGAAATAGATTATTTGGTAATTACGCACGACCATTATGACCATTTGAATTACCCTACACTGTTAAAACTAAAAAATAAAGTAAAACATATAGTAACCTCACTTGGCGTGGGAGCCCACCTAGAACACTGGGGCTACCACAAGAATATGATAACAGAATTATATTGGTGGGAAGATATAAAATTTGGAAATGATATACATTTTACGGCAACTCCAGCTCGTCATTTTACAGGGCGATTGTTAAAACGCAACCAAACTTTATGGAGTTCATTTGTATTATATATACACGGCCATAAAATTTTTCTTGGCGGCGATTCTGGTTATGATAGTCAGTTTAAAGAAATAGGCAAACGTTTTGGACCTTTTGATTTGGCCATACTCGAATGCGGACAGTACGGAGAAAACTGGCCCTATATACACATGATGCCCGAAGAAACTGCTCAAGCAGCTTTAGATTTGCAAGCCAAAACTTTGTTACCTGTGCATTGGGGTAAGTTCGCACTTTCTATTCATCCTTGGAATGAGCCCATAAAACGTGTTTTTAAAGAAGCAGAAAAATTGCATCAAAAAATTGTATCTCCCAAAATTGGAGAAGTATTATATATAAAAAATCCCACTCATTTTGAAAAATGGTGGGATGTTTAATCAACTGTCCTATGGTATTTTTTTATATTTTCCTAAACCAAGTAAGCATTGGGATTGGAAGGGGAACTGTTGCTCTCTGATGAACCTTCTCGCCATTTATTGTTTCAGTATATGTGTAAATAATTCCAGCAAAACCAAATTGAAAAGCCTTATTGGGAGCTGTTTGAAATCTCATGCCGGGCATTAATAATGCAAATCCACCCAGATCTCTTCCATCGTCAGGAACAATAAATGAGTCAAAAATTAGAGATACTTTATTATTAACTGTAGCCATGCCTGCAATAGATAATAGAGCATGGCCTTCTCTCTCGGAAGTAGTAACTGTCTTATATCCTACTGTTCCATATCCTCCCGAAATTGTAATATTATTTTTTCTGTCTCCATAAGTAATAGCTGCGAACGGAACGGCCATATAAAAACTTGGAAATGACCAAGAGCCTGTTCCTAATAAAGTGCCGACACCTATATGTAAATTGTCATCAAGTTTATGGCTGTATTTTGCAGATAGAACAATTGGTGAGGCCCACCAAGAAGTCATTAAGCCAACCCCGAAATTTTCGGTAACTCCATATTGTATCTCTGGCCCGAACAGATTGATTTGAGCATACATGTCTCCTTTTTTAATAGGTAAGCCATTGGTGGTGATGAAATACCTTGTGGCAAAGGGTTGATCAGGATTGTAATTACCTCCCGATCCTACTTCATCTTTGCGAAGTAGTTTGATTTGTTTGATATCAGATTTGGGGATAGCCACTTGACCGATAGTTTTGGTTTCAAGTAACACTTCATAAGGTGATTGAGAGATGATTTTACCAATGAGCTCTGTTCCATTTTGTTTTACAATTAAGTAAGTAGAATCAGTATCGGTGGTTTTTTGAGCTTCGGCACTATGATATATTAAGAGAGAGCCAAAGAATAGGAATGTGATGAGTATTTTTTTCATTGTTGTAATTAATTAAATTATGTTGTGCAAATCACTCCCCAATCCAAGTTCGATTTTTTGCATTTTTTGCAAATAAGGTATTTTTATTTGCACTTTTTGCAAACAAACGACCCTTGTAAAAATAATTTATTGATTATTAATATTTTAGCTTGGCAGCAAAAGTGACTAATGTATTAGTGTTAAACTAAGGTGAACTATTAATATATTTTGTTGGGGCAGGAATATACAGTTGCCAGCCAATACTCAACTTGTTATTGCTTTGGCTTGGCCCAAGTTTAGGTTTAGAGCATGGTTGTTTCTTTGAGTAGCTCAGCAGGTTACATAAGCACCATAATTTAAACTGTTAGGCAAAACCAGAATGTAAACATATTCTGCTTTTTCTATACAATCATTAAAAGCATAAATGGCTGCATCTGATTTCGAGAACGCTTGAAAAAAATTATTAAAACTGTATTCTATATAATGCAATCGGCAAAAATCCTTGTTGGTATTGGGTAACAATTCTTTTTTCATCCGGATTATATATTTCCGTTAAAGGATTTAATTGGTTAAATGCATTTTGAATATCTATAGCCCATTCTTGTGTTATATGTTTTCCATTTAATTTAAATCCGATACGAATATCGGTACGCACATATTGCCTATATTGCTGTGCATACGATTGATCATTGTCGAATCTTTGCTCACCATATACTATGGATGAATCGATATTGGTGGGGGTTTTACGGCGACCACCTGCCACTGTGCTTTTAATATTTATGCTAAATATATTATTCTTTTTGCGACCCATTTTCCATTCATATCCAAACAGTGCATTTATAACATATTTGCCATTGAAAGCAGTATTATATTCTTTGCCCGAAATGGTTTTATACCTGCTATCGAAAAACGAACCGGTGAGCAACCAATAATATCCTTTGCTAAAGTTTTTCTCAAAGGTAATTTCTATTCCTTTATTATTCCCTGTGCCTTTATTGGTAAGCTTGTCACGCACGGGCAAGCTGTTAAATTCTGCACCAAAATTGAGCAAACTAAAACTACTATTTGCATTCGTATCAACAGGGATATTATATAAGTTTTGATAATAGGCTTCTACTTTTAAGCGAATATTTCTGCCAAATGTTTGTTCATATCCCAACACAAAATGATGGGCTTTGCTTAAATCTAAATTGGTATTATTTTTTATATAGTGCCCTTGGTTATTTACTACTTGCGAATAATATATTTCCAACGGTTGCAACTGACTATGCAAACCATAACCTGCCGTAATAGTTTTGCGTGGCTTAACCGCCCAACGTAGCCCCAGCCTAGGCTCTACAGATTTTGATTGATTCATTAACCAATATAAATAATGCAACCCTGAGCTTAATGATATATTGGAATTGATATAATACTTATGCTCCACATATAATTGGGTGAGATAATTTTGCCCATCGAATTCTCGCAACGTTTGCATTTTGCCATTATCATTTAAAAAACTATCTTGCAAATGAGAATACATTTTAGTAATAATAATTCCTGCCCGTATATTATTTCTGCTATTGATTTTATTATGATAATAACTGTGCAGAATCCCTTTAATATTGCTAGTGCCTTCAGCATACGATAGAAATGTATTATTGCTGGGGCTCAAAGAATCTACATGCGTAAATCGTTTTTGATAAGTGGCCGACAACATTGTTTTTATATAAGACTTTCTGTTAACGCGATATAGATTACTTAAAATAGCCACACCCATATCGGTACCATTATATATATTGTTTCGTCCATTGCCAAAACTTAGGTCGGCGGTATCGCGTTTCGAATCTAATATAGCAATAGAACTTTTGCCGCCAACAGCGGTAAATTGCCAATGCCCGGTTTTTGTTTCAGGAAAATTTAATTTCATGGTCAGGTCTTGGTACTGCGGTATTCCCGCAAAGGTGAGATTAATTCCTAAAGCATCGAAAACACCCAAAGTTGAATAACGATAATTAATTAAATAACTACTTTTTTTGCTACGGCGTATCGGACCTTCGGCACCAAATTCAAAACCATTAAAACCTATTTGCCCGGTATATTCTCTTTTTTCATTATTGCCATTTCGCAATTTCAAATCAAACACACCGCTTAGGCAATTTCCATATCCTGCGGGAAAAGCCCCGGTAACAAAATCGCTACTGGCAAGTGTATTATTATTTAATATAGATACTGGTCCGCCCGTGCTTCCTTGGCTACTAAAATGATTGGGATTGGGAATATCAATACCTTCTAATCTCCATAGCAATCCCATCGGACTATTACCGCGAATTACTATATCATTTCTTTGACCACCCACACCTGATACGCCTGCAAAGTTTGCCGCCATCCTACTGGGGTCGCCCAAGCTTCCGGCAAATCTATTGGTTTGGTCGGTAGTGAAAAGGCGACCACTTACTGCTATCATTTCATTATTGGTTTTTGAAGTATTGGGTGCGGCTTTAATTTTAACTTCTCTCAACCTGTTAGCTTCTTCTTCTAACTCTACATTTATTAACGCTTCTTTGGCTGAATTTACTATAATATCTGGAATCAAAACTTCTTTATATCCTTCTTTGGAAAAACGCAAGGTATGTCGTCCCACCGGTATATGCTCAAATCGAAAAATACCACTTGCATCCGTTTGCACTGCAGCCACACTGGGAAAAGTAATAATTGATACTGACACATTAGGCAACACCAATTGGTTCTCTTTGTCTTTAATTGTGCCTCTAATGGTTTGTGTATAGTTTTGGGCTTCTATATGCGTATATAATAATACTGCCAATACACCTAAAGAAAATTTTAATAATTTCATTGGGCAAAAATGAATATCAATTTATAATACAAAAAAATAATTTATCTCACACGTTTTAATTCGCACATAAACCGAATGGGTATTACACTAATCAAATCGCAAATCTAAACGTTTGGCTACGTCTAGCAAATAGGGGCTATCTTCGGCCAACTTCTTAAATTTATCTTTATTGGTGAAAAAATACTGTTTGGTATCATCCGAGGCAATAGCTATAATATTAAACTGCGGTCTAATCATATATTTATCAAAAAACATTTGCGACAAATCGGGCTTGCATTCCTCTATCATCGATATATTATGGCTGCCCGGAATATTGATATTAATATAATTATTCTCGCCCAAACTAAACTGAAAAGTATCAAGCACAGTGTGCAACATTTTTTTATTTTTGGTATCCAACTGCAATTTAAAATCTGCCAATACATTGTCTAACATGAGCTGGGTAATTACCTCAATTTTTATTTCGGCTTGGGGCTGTTCTGCCTCCACCTGATTTTTGCTGTCGATTATTTTTTGCTTAATCTTATCGATAGCTGACCTGCCTCCCAAACTAACGGTGGGCGACACAATAGGCTGCTTAAAGTTATAGGCTGCTACAGGTTCTTTAGCTGGAATATCAGTAGCATTTTGAACAGATGCGGGGTTTAGTTCAAAGTTTTTTTTTATATCAACCAAGGTATTGATATGACACAATTTTATGAGCATTAGCTCGACCAATAATCGCTGGTTGCGACTGGTCTTATATTGTATATCACTTTGGTTGCATATATTAAGAGCATTGAGCAGAAAAGTGGTTGATGCTTCTTTGCTTTGCTGTGCATATAATGATGCTATTGAATCGGCAACTTCTAATAGTTTGATAGTTTCTGTATCGCGACATACCAATAAATTTCTCAGGTGTTCAGAAAGTCCATTAATAAATAAATGCCCATCAAAACCTTTGTCCAAAATCTCATCGAACATAACCAAACACTGCGGTACATTTTGCCCCATACAAGCGGCGGCTATTTTAAAATAATATTCGTAATCGAGAATATTTAAATTTTCGGCTACACTTTTATAGGTAATATGATTTCCTGCATAGCTTACCAACTGATCAAAAATTGTAAGTGCATCACGCATGGCACCATCCGATTTTTGTGCTATCACATGCAATGCTTCATCATCGGCCTGTACCCCTTCTTTCAAACAAATTTCTTTGAGGTAAGCAACACAATCTTCAACCTTTATTCTATTAAAATTAAATATCTGGCAACGACTGAGAATGGTAGGTAAAATTTTATGCCGCTCGGTAGTAGCCAATATAAAAATAGCATACGATGGCGGTTCTTCCAAAGTTTTCAAAAAAGCATTGAATGCCGCAGTGGACAGCATGTGAACCTCGTCAATAATATATACTTTATACTTAACACCCTGCGGTGGATAACGCACCTGCTCTACCAGTCCACGAATATCTTCTACCGAATTATTGGAGGCGGCATCAAGTTCAAATATATTAAACGAGCTGCCACTGTCGAACGATTTGCAGCTATCACATACATTGCAGGGCTCAATATTTTCGCCCAGATTTTGGCAGTTAATTACTTTGGCAAGTATTCTGGCATTGGTAGTTTTACCCACCCCCCGCGGACCACAAAATAAAAATGCATGGGCCAAATGGTTATTACGCAAAGAATTTTTCAGCGTCTCCGTAATGTGACTCTGCCCCACTACTGCATCAAAAGTGGCGGGCCTATACTTGCGTGAACTGACTACAAAATTCTCCATTTATCTACAAAGGTGCGAAATTAATTGAAACCCCATTCGGTTTGCCCACAATTTTTCATTTAGATTTGCAAATTCAATCAATTCCCATGAAACCAAAGTTTTATATTTTTATTGCCTGTATTTTGGTATTGGCTTGCACCAAAAAGAGTGGACCTGTGATGGTGGACCCACCCTTTGTTGAAAAATATGAAGGGGGCAAAGGTGGCACGTATGGTATTGCAGTTTTTAGCAAGTACAATAACAAAGGAATGGCATCACGCATCTTTCTTAAATATGCAGCGGCCAAAGCTCCCTCCGATACTGCTTTATATGATGAGAAATCGAATACGATGACCGAGGCTGGATTTGGACCCCATGCTCATTTCAACTCCCTAAAAAAAGGAACATATTATATAGCTGCCTCGGCAAATATAAATGGCACCCGTATTATAGCTGATACTGTATTATGGCTTACCGATTCAAGTTTAACCAACCAAGATATATATATCAACTTAAAATAATTATTATATACCTATTTTATTTCGCAGTTACGAAAGCCCATTTTAAAAACAATACATTATGATTAAAAAAGTTTACACTCTTATTTTTATTAGCATTATTTGCAACCATTTATCGGCCCAACAAAAACAACTTAGCATTGAAGATGCAGTGCTCAAAAAAAACACCACGCTGGCACCCGACAGATTGCCGCAATTGCAGTGGATACCCGGCACTAACGATTATAGCTATATAGGCAAGGCCGGTGGCAAAGAATTTATTATGATATCGCATACCGATAATAAACCTGCTGATAGTACCGAAGTTACCAATAAGTTTTTATCAATTATGAAACGATATGATAAAGATTTTGAAGGGTTCACTAAATTTCCTACCATCACTTGGTTATCGAAAGACAGATTTAGATATATCTATAAAAACAAGGTGCTCATTTATAACTTCACCTTTGATAATATTATCAATCCCTATTTTACAAGTTTAGAGGGCTTCGAAAATTTTGATTTTGCCACTGCTACCAATAACCTCGCCAGCACCCGCAATGATTCTATGTTTGTTACCGTATACAATGAAACTATATTAAACGGTAACCCTAAAAATGCCCACATCATATTTGCACCAATCAAAGAGGGAAATGTGTTGGGTCATGCAGTGCATCGCAATGAATTTGGCATTAACAAAGGAACATTTTGGTCGCAGAAAGGGGTACACTTGGCTTATTATGATATGGACGAAAGTATGGTAACCACCTACCCTATCGTATCGCTGGATGACCAGCCCAGCAAAGCAAAAATGATTCGCTACCCCATGGCGGGAGGCAAAAGCCACGAAGTAAAATTGAAACTTTATAATATGCTTACCAAGGCCAAACCTATCGAAGTAAAAACCGAAGGGCCGCTAGAGCAGTACCTCAGCAATGTAAGTTGGTCCAATGATGAAACATATATATATATTGCTATAGTGAACCGTGAACAAAACCACATGTGGCTCAATTGTTATAATACTGAATCGGGGCTTTTTGAAAAAACGCTTTTCGAAGAGAAACATGATAAATATGTAGAACCTTTGCACCCCATGATTTTCCCAAAAAATATGCCCGGAAAATTTATATGGCAAAGCAATAGAGATGGCTATAATCATTTATATTTATATGGAATAGATGGTACCTTAGAAAAACAACTCACCAATGGTGCTTATGAAGTAACCGATTATTATGGCGACGATATAAAAGGTAATATATATTTTCAAGCCACCAAAGAATCGCCTTTAGAAAAACATATATATAAATTAAATATAAAAGGCGAGATGCTAAGATTGGATACTGGCGAGGGTACACACAGTGCTATGTTCAGCGAAGATTATTCTTTTTTTATGGATATATATAGTAATATTAAAACACCGCGTGTAATTAATTTATATAATAATACCAAAAATAAAATTGCGAAAAACTTATTGAATGCAGCCAATCCGTTAAAAGATTATAGTATGCCCGATATTAAATTTTTCACCATTAAGGCTGCTGATAATACCACAGATTTATATTGCCGTTTATTAACTCCATCAAACATGGAAGCAGGAAAAAAATATCCTGTATTGGTATATTTATATGGTGGGCCACATGCACAAATGGTGGTGAACCAATGGATGGGCGGGGCAGATTATTGGATGCACGCCATGGCCGAACAAGGTTATATAGTTTTTACGGTCGACAACCGTGGGAGTATGAACCGCGGGCGTGATTTTGAGAATGTAACACATAGGCAACTCGGTACTATAGAAATGGCCGACCAACTTGCAGGCGTAGAATGGTTGAAAAAACAAGACTATGTAGATGCCACAAGAATGGCTGTTCACGGGTGGAGTTTTGGTGGATTTATGACCACTACTTTAATGCTTAAATCGCCCAATACATTTAAAGTAGGTGTATGTGGCGGACCAGTAATAGATTGGAGTATGTATGAAATAATGTATACCGAAAGATATATGGACAAGCCCAGTGAAAATCCCGATGGCTATAAGAATTCAAACCTATTAAACTATGCCGATAAACTACAAGGCAAACTACTAATGATACACGGCACCAGCGACGATGTGGTATTATGGGAACATAGTTTAAAATATATAAAAACCAGTATTGACAAAGGCAAGCAACTCGATTATTTTGTATATCCCGAACACTTGCATAATGTATTAGGAAAAGACCGTGCACATTTAATTGTGAAGATTACGAATTATATAAAGGATGGGTTGAAGTAGGGTTTTGGTATCAAGTCGCTAGTATCATGTATCAAGTATTAGGTATAGCAAGTAATAAAAATCCATTCTGAACTTGTTTCAGAATCTAAATATGTGTAGGCTTTGGATGCTGAAACAAGTTCAGCATGACGGTGTGCTCTGCCCGTTGTTGGTGTTTTCACCAACAACAGTACACGCATTACTGCCCCTTATACTCCTGCTCGTTAATAACTTCCTGTTTCACCCATTTCTTATTGTTAGTATCCCAATAATATTTTACACTTTCTTCATACATTGTATTCGGATTTTGAGTGTGTTTTCGCCATTGAGGTTTATTATCAGTATCGAAATAGGTTATGCTTTCAGAGGTGAACCAATTTTCAGGCGTAGGATTCACAGCGAATGTGCCATAATGTACTGTAATAATTTCTGCAATGCTTCCATTTGGATGTATATTAGTAATTGGTCTTGTCGTCAGTTGGGAGTTCTTAAAGCTAATATTGTCCTCCGTTTCATAAGTTATATTTCCTTGCAAATCATATAATATAATTTTCCTTCTGTTATTTACCCAAGGGGTAATTGTAGCAGATACAATATGAGGATTCGTATAATAATATATTGTCGGGGTCTTCAATGCAGGATCAGGAGGAACGGGTTCCTTTTTCTCAAAAATCTCTCTACCTGTCATAACAATAGTATTTTTTGGGGGAGTACTTATTCCCTTTCCCTTCTTTTGGTTAACCGTACTTTCTCCCTTTTGTTTCTTCAACGAATCAATTTCCGAAGTTAATGAATCTACCTTTCGTTCAAGCTTTTCATTATTGTTTTGAGAATTGCAGGAGATGCTAGTTATTATAGAAATATATAATAGTATTTTTGATTTGTTCATTTATAGTTTCTTGTTATCGGTCGTTTTACATACCCCTCCATAGCTCGGTCTTACACACTGCCTCTCAACATGGGAATTTCTTCTCTCGCAAAAAATTCGTGCGTCAGCCCATTTATCATTCATCATTTATAATTCATCATTATCACCCAAACTGCCCACTAATTCTATTATAATAGCAATTAAGTTGCACCGCTCTTTCTTTCCCCAATCGCATACGTTTAGCATCTCTAAATTCGCTATAGTTATGTTTTTCTAGAAATACAATTGCTGCAACATTATCTACTGGAAGAATACAAACTTCTTGAACTTTTAATCTAAGTTTTAATAATTCTATTCCAGCATCATAGTCTATAGCTGCAATGAAACCTTCGCGGAGTGTAGGCATATAGAAACCTTCCAATTTATTATTTGATATATACAATCTGGCATTGGGTAAATCTTTTTCTAGAAGTTTAATTCTACTTTCTCCTGAAATTAATTTGTCGAGTTCGAGAATTTCATTTTTATATTTGGGTTCATATAATATAATGTTCGGGGAAATTTCTGAATCATCTTCTATACCTCCTCCCTTCAAAAAAGCATATTCTGTTTCTGTTTCAAATCCGAGTTTTGTATATACTGGTTCTCCCAAATCAGTTGCGATTAAATATATAGTTTCATATTCTACCGGGATTCTATCAATTAAAGTTTGAGTGATGAATGTGCCTATGCCCTTGCTTCTATGGCTGGGATGGGTAATGATATGTGCAAGCCAAGCAGTATCTTCAAACAAAATAGTACATCCAATTCCTATAATACTTCCGTTTTCAACTATCTTAATTGGGTGACAAAAATCATGTTGTGTATAATACTCGAGCGAGGGAGAAATATCACCCCATTCTGGCGGCTGAAAAGGTTTTAGAAATGGCAGGTCGGTATGTGTAATAGGTTCGATGTTCATTATATATAATGGTTAATTATGAATGGTTAATGGTTAATGACGTACGCAAATTAATCATTTACAATTAACCATTTATCATTAAAATACTATTTCGTTTGCTGACAGGTAGTGCCAAAATTTCTGCTAAATGTTTCTGTTTTCCTTCTTCAATTTTAACCAAGGAAAAATCATAGGCATTAGTATAACCACTATTAAGTTTTATTGCTTTCTTAAATTTCTCAGGAAACGATTCAATCAATGCCACAGCCTTTGCCCTAAGTGCATTCTGCATCACAGTCATCTTCTCGACCAAGGAAATTAGACC
>JANYDJ010000130.1 GCA_025363675.1 Flavobacteriaceae bacterium
TTTGTGACTGCTGGAAATAATTTCAAATTTCGATACGTCAAGGTTCTCGCCCAATGTATCAATTACGGATATATTATAAGCAGTATCTGTTCCGTCGTTTTGAAAATGTATGAGATATTCCAGCTGTTTGTGAGTAGGGAACACAAAATTTATGCTATCATTTCCCTGCGGGAATGCTACAATTACGTTGGGGTCGAAACTGCTAACAATTATTTGGGATAAAGTATCGGTGTTATCATATATATTCGCATCAATTGGCAGGAAAACTTGGGATGACAATACCATAGTATCTTCGTTATGTATAGCAGTGTCGATATTTGCATCAATATATATATTTAATTGACCAAACAAATCTAAAGAAGGTACCGTCCATTCTGCCCAAGTGTTTGTTAGGCTATCGGCAGCGGGGTTTGCATTTTTTATTTCGAATTTATTATTATAATACAATCTCACTTTACCGGAGTCCTTTTCAGTTCCCTCGTTCTTTACGCTCAATACATACTGCTCGGTGAAGCCACGCCGTGCACGCCAGCCAGTGCTACCGATAATTTTGGTTGACAGGTCGTGTGCTTGACTTGCAATGCCTGTAAAGAAATTTAAATGGCTATGGTCTAGGCCATCATTTTGTGAAATGGTATATTTATTAGAGGAACAACTATTCACTTTCCATCTGTCTTTGGTTAAAAATTCAACATTAATGCTATCCGCTGCTACTACCAAATCATATTTCCCATTACTATCTGCACTCAAATATCTTGGCCCTGGCGAAACTTTAATCATATTATTTGACCCTAAATGATCTTCTATATCAAGTTTGCAATTAGAATCTTTGTCATAAATAACTTGTCCAGAAATTTTTATTGGCAGCTTATCCGTCTGAGCAATATATCGAAATGTATCATTGTCAGCCAAGAAATCACCAGTTCCATAGCAGAAAATTTTATTGTTAAACAAAGTATAATTGCTATAATAACTTGAATTGCATGGATCGCGGTAATAGGCTGACACTATTGAAGCTGAAGCTGTATCAACAATATAAAAATCTTTACTTAAAGATTCCACCCAAAGTTGGTTATTTATGTTAGAGACATTCCTACAAAAGATATTATCGAATACGATAGGTTGGGAATGAATTATACTATCGTCGATTTGATACAAGGTAAGTGGAGAATATGTTAGACCATACAACTTATTATTTATAGTATAAAGTGCTTCAAATTGTTCTATACTATCTGGCAAACTTTTTTTGAAAAGCCACTTTTGACCATCCCAGCACGCAAGAAAATTGCTCAGAAAATTACCTGTATTTGTATCCATAGCCTTGGCAAGAATATATAATTTATCATTATATATTTTAAAAGAGTTCGAAACAGGATATACATTATCTGGGAAAAGCATATCATTCCCAGCCCCAAGTGAAGTCCATTTTGCACCATTGTATTTTGCTATCAGATGGCATTTTACTGAATCAATTTCTTTCATGTCTCCTATTGTATATATTTCATCTTTATAGGTAATAACGTCATTAATAATAGTAGGTCTGCCAGCCAAGTTTACTTGACGATTAACAATAGGAACATACTTTTCTATTGAATCTATTCTATAGATAGTATTATAAACAGTATCATCCTTCGTTTGAGAGCCTTTCGCGTACATATAAAGTTTAGAATGATAGGCAAAGGGAGAATTTAGCTCATTGTAATTAGGGAATGGAGAATTAGTAGAAAAGGTACTATCTATCGTCACATCCCCATTTTTATCGCATTTAACTATATAAAAAAAGTTCATTGGGGAACTTTTGATGGTAAAATAAACAGAATTACTATCTGATGCAGCTGAGAAACTAGTATAATAACCAAATTTATCAGAAGACATTAACGGATTCTTCGTAACCGGCTTCCAAATACTATACTGGGCCTCAGAAACAGATATCATTACAAACAAAGAAAAAATTGTAGCGTAAAATTTTAATTTCATATTATTAGTCGTTAGTCGTTAGTGGCAAGGCTACCTGATACTTGATACCTTATACTATATACTGTTAAGTACACAATATTAGGCAATTGGTTGCATGTGTGGATTTTTTTCTGTTAATTATAATATTTAAACACCGGATACACTAGGGCTTTCTTATCCTTCTGCATTTTCCCAATATCAGCATCAAAGAAGTTCCAATGCAGCAACCCATCATCCGATTCGGGTTCCAATAGGTAGAAAATGAGATTGGATAAAGGCTGTGCCATATCTATAACATAATCGCCCCTCTTATATTTGTGGGTTGTGGTTTTAAAATTTCCATACAATTGAGCACGGTGGTGTTTCTGAAAAATATCTTTATCGTGTACCAAACTATCTATAATATATACTTCTCCAGTATATGTTTTGCTTTGGGTTAGTTTTGCTACTTTAATTCCATGCATTTCTAAGTTCTTTATTATATAAGAAAACTCCTCAGGTATTATATAACCTCGGGGCAAAGTACTTTGGTGTGTGGCCACAAATTTGGCATGGTAGTCTATATTATTATAGGTTACTATTTTGCCCGTTTTGTAATACGTTTTTTGGCCCAACGAATCTACAAAAGGTATATAATCGTAGGTAATAAAATTATTCAGTTTATTTAAGGGTGTCATTTTAAAACGCGTGCCTTTCTTCACTTTTCCTGCATTTAATAATACATTTTTTATTGCAGCATCTTCAGCTTTTTTATTGGTTATTTTTATTTCTGATGCATGTATATTAGCATACTCCAAAATCTCAGAAATAAATGAATACGTACTATGAATACGTTGGTAGAAACGCTCGTGTGCAAAGGCTTCGCTCAATATCGCCATCCTGTTTCTAAAACCAAATTGATTCACCAAATAACGTGGATGGTGGTTATAAGAATAAAAGTTTTTGGGTGGCCATCCTTCATCTAAATAATAATCGCCATAAGGTCCCATCATCAGATTATATTTTTGCTTACACGAATCGGTAATAGCGGGCAGCATTTTATTATAACTGTAATCGAACAATGAATACTCGCCTGCTGAATGGAAACTGGGTGCCCACGTTAGTGAATATGCATGCCAAGTTCCGTTGGTGGTGTGCAAATCTACAAATATATCGGGGTCGTAGGGATTGATAACTTGGCTGAACAAAGCACGTGTTTCTTTGGCTTCCATTTTTACGCCATCACGGTTCAAATCGTAGCCTTCGCTGGTTTCACGCTCACCCGTTTCGGGCGGACTATCCTCTTGCGAAGGGCGTAATCCTTTGGCCATTTTATCATTGGCATCGGTATTATATATGGGAACAAATATGATAATCAAACTATCCAGTAAATATTTTTTATCGCCCAATAATATATCACGCATCAATATCATTACCGATTCTTTGCCTTCCACTTCGCCCGCATGTATATTTCCTTGGATATATATTATAGTTTTACCCGATGCCTTTGCTTCTTCGTGCGTTTTCACTAGCGGATTAGCCAATACTGCAACAGGAATATCTTTACCTTCCAAGCTTTTGCCCATGGAGAATATATATACATTCTTGCTGTGCAATTTTATTTCATCCATAAACTTCATCACATCGGCATGGGTAGATGTTTTTTGAAATTCAGTTTTCTCAGGCGTGAGCAATAGTTTAGCAGGCCAGCCTTGGGCCGTAGCTTTGTGAAACATCGATGTAAAAAATACCAATATCAAAAAATAAAATTTCATGTGCTAAAACTGCTGTTTTAAGTGCGGGGCAAATGTACCTCGAAATATGTGAATGATGTAATTCGATTCTAAAACTGTATAACAACTATCCCATCAAAGGAAATCACTTTTGCTAAGTGGAAATTCTTTCACCTATAAAAAACAAATATCATGGAAAACAATCAAAACGACCAACGAAACCCCAATGAAGAAGGTGACGAGTCATCGCAAAAACTGAACAAGATTACCTCAAGAAAGACATCGATCCTAATGAAACAGTTGCTAAACAAAATGATGAAAACACAAACGCAGCAAACACCACCGAAAACACCAAGAACACCACCGGCACCGCACGCGAAAATGACACTGCCGACCAACAACGCACCGAGAATCCCGATGCACAAGGTGGCGAAAAACTGCATTAATTAATGTACTTAAGCAAGGCGATGGTCGGGTGATACAGGCCATTTTCTTTCTTAAATTTATATATTATTGGTTTGCGTTTTAGAATTATAATCTTATGGTTGAATTATTAAGTTTATTTTATGCAACCCTGTGTTTTGATAGATATAATTCAACACTCTTTTTCTAAGCAATTATTTTTTTCCTTTGGTAGGATCAAAAGAAAACTTCCTGTTTAATCTTTTCAGTCGCTCTTCCATTAAATCCTAAATTTAAATCCTAATTCACTTCGTTTGTTTCCCTGTAAAAAATGATTTAATAAACGAGGGATAAAAATAATTCCCGCTTACTTTATTTTTAAAACTCATTAAAGTTGTTTTCGGAGTTATTTCAATTCTTCTTATTTGAAAATTATCTTTTCCAAATTCTTTTGGTCCTGTATTGGTTGAGACTGCATATAAATAACCCGCTTCATTTGTAATACGCTTCGCCGCTTCATTAATTCCTCCAAACGGATAAGCAAAGCTAATCACTTTTTTGTTTGTCAGTTTTTCCACATCTTCCCTGCAACCCGATATTTCGCGAACCATTTCCGCTTCCCTGCATGTGGGCAAATCTACATGAGTGCGTGTATGTCCGCCTATTTCAATTCCGTAATTGCCCATTTCTTTTTTCTGAGCATCGCTAATCAGCTCCACTCTTGGTTCTCCTTCTCGCACTCCCCAAGCATTATGGTTCACCTGTGTAACCACGTATATCACTGCTTTGAAATTATATTTCTTTAATAATGGAAACAATAAAGTGTAATTATCCTCGTACCCGTCATCAAACGTAATAATTACTTTTTTATTCAAATCCATTGATGGGTTTTCCAGCAGATCAAAAAAAGTAATGGTTTCGTACCCGTTATTTTTCAAATATAAAAGTTGTTTTTCAAAATCCTTTTCCCATACATATATCTTGTGCTTTCCTATTACCGATTGTTTATTTACAACCCGGTGATAAAGTAAAACAGGCAGACTATATGTTTTATCAGGTTTGTTTTTCAATTTTTAATGTTTTGAATTTACGAACTGCAAAACTAATTAAAAAAAGTCTATCGGAGATTAAAAAAATAGTGCAATGCATTGGTTTATTAAATCTTTTGCCCAACTAATAAATCTTTGATATATCATAGACAGCAGCCGCATATTTTTACCATTATATCCAAAATGTAGGAATTATATAAAAATAATAAGATATAATATAAAAACTAAAATACCAATCATGCACATTTTTGTAGCCGAATTTATTAGTTAAGGTACGTTATGAATAAGAAACCTGGCGATAACAAACCGCCAAAACCTCAAAAAGTAGGCACAACAAAAAGTTCTGACTCTACCACGTAAAACGACACCAAGAGCAGAACAAACGAGCGGAAATAATATTCCAATCGTACAAAGTAAAGTTGTGTTTTTATTTGATTGACTTGCAAACTATCTGCTGAGGTGGATTTTTGCAAGTCTTTTTTTTTGTATAGTATATAACTTGATTTCTAAAAAACCAATGAATTTAAGACGAGACGTTTTTCAAGCCATTGCCGACCCCACACGTAGGACAATACTTATATTAGTTGCCTCGCAGTCCATGACGGCCGGAGCCATAGCCTCTAACTTTGATACCGCTAGACCAACCGTGTCGAAACACTTACAGATACTTACCGAATGTGAGTTGCTGAAACAAGAGCAAAACGGAAGAGAAATATACTATCATATCAATGCAAAAAAAATGAAAGAGATTGCAGTCTTTATTGAGCCATTCCGCAGCATGTGGGATGACCGTTTCAACAAATTAGAAAACATCATGAAATTGAAAATGAACCACCGCCAAATAAAAAAATAAGATGGAACTAAAAACAAAAATAAATGCGGAAGAGGGCAAACAGGAATTACTGATAACAAGAGAATTTGATTTGCCTTTGGAGTTCCTTTTTAAAGCTTATACAGAACCTGAAATTGTAGAACAATGGATGGGAACTAAAGTGCTGAAACTTGAAAATAAAAAGCACGGCAGTTACCAATTTGAAACCACCGATTCGCAGGGAAGCAAACATGGTTTCAACGGCGTAATTCATGAGTTTAGTCCCTACCAAAAAATTACCCGAACCTTTGAAATGGAGCACACTCCTTTCCCCGTGCAGTTTGAATTTTTGGAATTTGAAGAGCTTACTCCCGATACCAGCAAGCTCACTATGCATATCATATATAAATCAATAGCACACCGCGACCAAATGCTGAAGCTGCCCTTTGCCCAAGGCATTAACATGGCACATAACCGACTGCAAAACTTATATATAAACTAATATAAAAAGATATTATATAAATGATACACAAAATAAACAGCTAAAAAATTAAAAACCAATAAAACAAAAACACTAAGAATAATACTTATCGCACTCCTTGTTATATATGGATTAGGAGCACTTACTGGAGCCATATTCAGTTTTTTTTATCAAGCAAAACAAGCAGAGTTACAACAGTTAGGAGAACTAACGCCTGGATTGGAAAAACTACTGCTGCTATCAGGTGCACTAATGCTTGCACAAGTGTGGCTTTACTTTTCAGCCATTGCCTTGCTTGCACGAAATATGAAAGAGGGTTATATGTATGCAGTTACTTTGGGCTTTATAAAACTTATTCAAGCCATTGCTATCGTAATTTCATTTAATGCACACCATATTGGAAGTGCTACAGATTTTTTCGCAATTCTAAAAGGACTCGTATTACTTACATTTGCATTAATTACATTCAAAAAAAGTCAAGTTTCTTTATAGTGGTTAGTAATTAGTAGCTTACGCCGTCCCGATAGCTATCGAGGAGGCACTGACCACTAACTATTAATTACTAATTACTGACCACTAATTACTAACTACTGATTACTATAATGATTAATCCCAAAATTGATTGGTTTTTTACCAAAACCACCAAGTGGCAGCAAGAATATGAACTATTGCGAACACTCATTCTCGACTCCAAAGCTATTGGGTGTGAGCTAACCGAAGAATTGAAATGGGGCTGCCCCTGCTACGCATTACAGAAAAAAAATATAGTATTAATTCATGGCTTTAAAGATTACTGTGCATTGCTGTTTATGAAAGGTGCATTAATAAAAGATACGAAAAATATTTTAATACAGCAAACAGAAAATGTACAATCAGCAAGGCAGATTCGTTTTACAAATTTGAAAGAAATTGAAAAACTACAAAGCACTTTAAAAGCATATATAAAAGAAGCTATTGCAGTAGAAAAAGCTGGCTTGAAAGTGGAATTAAAAAAGCCTACAGAATTTAAAATGGCTGTAGAATTTAAAACCGTTTTAGATGAAATGCACGAATTAAAAAAAGCATTTCATGCACTCACACCCGGGCGACAAAGAGGATACTTATTATACTTCTCATCAGCCAAACAATCGAAAACCCGTGAGGCAAGAATTGAAAAATATATACCACACATTTTAGATGGAAAAGGACTGGAAGATTAATTACTGAACTACTAATAATAATAATGACTAAATTTATCGCACCGCAACACGAAGAACTACTCAACGTATTAAAAAATCGTTTTGAGAAAAACAGGATACGCCACCAAAGTTTAACGTGGGCAGATATACAAACAAGATTAGAAATGCATCCGCACAAACTAGAGTCGCTACAGCAGATGGAGCTAACAGGCGGCGAACCAGACGTGGTAGGCTATGATAAAAAAACGGGCGAATATATTTTTTACGACTGTGCCGCAGAAAGCCCGAAAGGCCGCAGAAGTATATGCTATGATCATCAAGCTTTGGAATCAAGAAAAGAACATAAACCAAAAGACAGTGCTATAAATATGGCAGCTGATATGGGTATTGAGATTCTAACGGAAAAACAATATCGCGAATTGCAGCAATTTGGGAATATAGACACGAAAACATCCAGCTGGATTGAAACTCCTGCTCCTATCAGAAAACTGGGAGGTGCCCTGTTCTGCGATTGCCGCTATAATAGTATTTTTGTGTATCACAATGGTGCGGAATCTTATTATGCAGTGAGGGGATTTCGCGGCTCATTAAAGGTGTAAATTTGATTCTGAAAAATGAGGAATCCTATAAGGTAATGGATTTTAAGTAGGCTATATTGGTTTTTCCTCAATCGAGATATAACATATCATAGTTATTAAATCGCACCTTATTCAACCGCTAAATCATCAACCATTTTGGCATACCACCCTCCTATAGCTACCAAACTTTTATGGTTTCCTCTTTCTATAATACTTCCGTTTTCTAAAACCAATATCTCATCGCAATGCATAATGCCTGATGTGCGATGAGAAACGATAAGTGCCATTTTACCTTGGGCAGCACTTTTTAGCCCGTCAATAATAAGCTGTTCGGTATGGGTATCAACGGCACTTAGGCAGTCGTCAAACACCAATAATTTGGGGTCCATGGCAAGGGCTCGGGCTATACTCAATCGTTGCTTTTGTCCGCCGCTAAGGGTAATGCCGCGTTCTCCAATTAAAGTTTCAAATCCATCGGGCATGGCTTCTATAGTATCATATAATGCGGCTCCTTTTGCAGCTTGTATAATAATAGTATCTTCAAATTTTTCCTTACCAAAAGCTATATTGTTTCTTAAGGTATCCGAAAATAAAAATACGTCCTGGGGAACATAGCCTACCGTTTGCCTATAGGCATCTAAATTTATAGAATCAAGTGGTTTTCCATCTATATATATAGATCCGCTTGTGGGTTCCATGAGCCTTAACAATAGTTGGCATATCGTGGTTTTTCCACTACCCGTATGCCCCAATATGCCCAATGATTTTCCAGGTGTGAGTTTAAAACTTATATCTGATAACGCTTGAGCAGTTTTATCGTGATAACCAAATGATACATTCTTAAATTCTAATGCTGTTTCAAAATAAAAATCTGCATCGGGTTGTGGATTTTGTATAACCGGCACTGTATGCAAAAACTCATTGATTCGTGCCTGCGAAGCTGCAGCTCGTTGTGTGGTAGAAGTTAACCATCCCAGCATGGCCACCGGAAAAGTGAGCATCGATATATATATAATAAACTCGGCAATGGTTCCAATACCAATGCTGCCATCCATCACCTTTAATCCACCTATATATACAGTGAAAATGGAACTGAGGCCCACCAATAATAACATTAACGGAAACCACAGTGCATCAACCATAGCCAAGTGCAACGATTTGTTTCTGTAATCGTGTGCTTCTCTTTCAAAACTTTTAGCCATTGCACCTTGCTTTGCGAATGCTTTTACCACTCGCAGTCCACTAAACGTTTCTTGCACAAAGGTGCTCAGGTCGCTAAGTTTACTTTGTAACCTGTCACTCCGTTTATTTATAGTATTGTTTATAAAGTATACCGATATAGAAAGTATGGGCAGTGGGGCCAATACATATAAAGTCAATTCCGCATTTACCGTAAACATAGAACTGATAACTACCACAAACATGGTGAGCATATTCACCAAATACATAATGGCTGGCCCCACATACATACGCACACGACCCACATCCTCGCTAATGCGATTCATTAGGTCGCCAGTATAATGTGTTTTATAAAATGCAAAATCCAGCTTCTGATACTGGGCATATATCTCATTCTTTAAGTCGTACTCAATATTTCGCGACATCACAATTAAGGACTGCCGCATCATATACATAAAAACACCTCTGATGATAGCAGAACCAAAAATAATTGAAGTAAACAGCCAAATGTTTTCTGATGCACTTCCATTGGCCAATGCATTAAAAGCCTCACGAACATATACTGCCTGGTATACTGCAAAAATATTAGCCAGACCCACAAACACCACTCCCCAAATAAAAGGTCTGCGATATTGCCAGAAATATTTATTGAGGTGTTTAAAAGGTCTGTTCATATTTGGTTCGCAAAAGTAAAGACAGTGAGCCCACCTTTGCAGGGATAATTTTTAACACTATATATGCAAAGGCTCCTGTTCTATCTTTCTATATTTATCCTTATTGGTAATTTGGCTTGCAACAGCACCAGTATTTCTGAGCAATCAAAAATAAATAATGATTCCATAGAGCATAGAAATGAATCCAAACGCAAAACCTACTCCTTATATAAGGAGCATAAAACCCAAACCATAGAATTATATGGCGTAAAAGTAGATATCAAATTCCCCGACACAGTGAAAGGCTATATAATGGTATTGCCCGGCTGGAATTTTCCCAGATACGACTGGTGCAACCAGAGTAAGCTGTGTGAGAAAGCATTGAAACAAGGCCTGGCCTTGATTATGCCCGAAATGGGAGAAAGTATTTATGCCTCGCAGTTCTATTCCCAAACATGGGACAAAATGCGAAAGACATTAACCCGACGTTGGCTAACGGATACGTTGATTAAATATTTGCAAGACAGTTTTGGTATCCTAAAAGCTGGGCAGAATAATTTTATCATGGGCTTATCTACCGGTGCTCATGGCAGTGGACTGATAGTGGAAGACAACCCCCATTTATTTAAAGCCTGTGCCCTGCTATCTGGCGATTACGATCAAACTGCCCTGCCCATGGATCTGGTATTTATTGCCACTTATGGCCGGTATCAACAATTTCCGCAACGATGGAAAACAGACAATGTGGTAAGTGAAATCCATAATTTTAGCATCCCTGTTTTTATTGGCCATGGCTTGCAGGATCCCATTATCCCCATTTCGCAAAGTAAAATGCTTGAAAAGAAACTTAAAGAACTCCATCCCAAGCAGATTATCGTTACCAGTTACCTACCCGGCAGGCACGACTACAAATTTTGGGACTTACAAAGCCAACCCATCCTTTCTTTCTTTTCAGATCAAATCCCAAAATAAGATTTTTAGCTTTTGGGTAATTTTTCATGCTTTTTATTTAGTTTATGACCCTAATCAGTCTGCAAGTATGACATAAATCATATTGCAGACTGCCCTTACACCATCTTACAATGTGTAATATTCCCATTTAAGGAATGGTGTCTCGATATAGCAATTTGGTAACTTTAGCTTGCTTTATTAACAAATGGCTATAAATAATTACCGAATAGTATTGTAAGGAAATCTTAATCATTGTAATAATTGAAATCTGAGGAACCTGCAACTTTGTACTCGAAACCAAATCACATACTCTCATGAAAAAATCATTACACATTACTATCGCATTCTTCTTAGCAGTTTTATTTGCTCCTTCTATTATCTCGGCAGCGGCTCCAAGAAATCCACTTGGATTTATGATGCCTTGTAACTTAGTGAAAGCAAAAAGTTCGGCTAAGCTTGAACGCAAACCACTATTGCTTTATATACATTCAACCAAATGCTACTCAAGCAGAACTTTTACCCGTCAAATAGCTGGTAAAGCTGAATTTGCCAATTGGGCAAAAGGAAACTTTATCTGCATGGAAGCAAATGTGCTTGTGGGTAAAGGCAAGTCGGTAGCTAAAAAGTACGGTGTGCTTAAGTTACCTTCCATTATCATGCTTAGCTTTGATACCGATTTGGAATACAATGTAGAAATGAAAATGGATTCTGTATCCTTATATAATCAATTCCGTTCATTCCTTTCGGCCAATAGTTTGAAAAGCCAAATAGAACTAATGCGTAGCACCAATGGCTTAACTTACCAAGCTGCTTCAAAAGCTATTGCCGCTTCTTATGCAAAACACGATTTTAAAAAGAATCCAGCAGGCTCTCCAGAAATGATGGCATCAGAAAGAACACTCGAAATTAAAAAGTTAAAAGACTTGCACTTGGCTTATATAGACGAGTACAAAAAATTAGTTGCTGTTTCTAATACCAACGAACAAAAGAAAGCAGTGGCTCAAAACTAGGCTCTTATTTATATTTTCAATAATTAGTGATTAGAAAAAGTCCTCTCAAAAAGGGGGCTTTTTTCTTTTGTAGCATGGGGAGAAAGCCCCTAATTTTGCAATCTAAAATTTAACTACGAAATGAATACTTCAGATTTATCAAGAGGATGTTTTATCAAATTCAACGGCGAACTGTGCCAAGTAACCGAGTATCAACATCGCACCCCCGGTAACCTTAGGGCTTTTTATCAAGTAAATATGCGTGTAATACGCACCGGCAAGCAAATTGAAAACCGCTTTAGAGCTGGTGAAGAAATTGAATTTGTGAGAGTGGAAATGAAACAATATCAATATCTATACAAAGATGGGGATAGCTTAGTGGTGATGGATCAAGAAACCTTTGACCAATTATATATTCCTGAAATTTTATTTGGGAGTGCTTTTGCTTTCATGAAAGAAGGTGTAATTGTAGATGTGGCAATGGAAGGTGGCGACAATCCTGTATCGGCAACAGCCCCTAGCAAGATGGAATTAGAAGTAACTTATACCGAACCTGCAGTGCCAGGCAATACTGCAACCAATACCTTGAAACCTGCAACTTTGGAAACAGGTGCAAGTGTCATGGTTCCCTTGTTTGTAAATACAGGAGAAATTATCAGAGTTGATACTGCTGCTGGAACCTACGTGGAACGCGTAAAATAATCCTTCTCAAGCTTGTGCTGAGCGAAGTCGAAGTGCTCAGGATAACATTAAATAGTAACCCAATAAGCAATCCAAATGAGAGCTTGCTTGTTTTATTAAAATAATATAATAACTATGTTTGAAAGTTTAAGTACCAAACTCGACAGGGCCTTTAAAGTATTGAAGGGTCAGGGCCGCATTACTGAAATAAATGTTGCCGAAACTATAAAAGAAATTCGCAAAGCATTATTGGATGCGGATGTAAATTATAAAATTGCCAAAGATTTTACTGATAAAGTTAAAGAAGAAGCCCTAGGGCAAAATGTGCTGACCAGTATTTCGCCTGGACAACTGCTTACAAAAATTGTAAATGACCAGCTTACCCTATTGTTGGGTGGTGAAACGGCTGATATAAATTTAGATGGAAACCCCAGTGTTATATTAATAGCAGGCTTGCAAGGCTCAGGTAAAACTACCTTTAGTGCCAAGCTGGCCAATATGCTCAAAAACAAACGCAACCGCACCGTAATGCTTGCTGCTTGCGACGTTTATCGGCCTGCGGCTATTGATCAGTTGAAGGTTTTGGGCGAGCAAATTCAAGTTCCTGTATATACTGATTATGATAGTAAAGACCCTGTTGCTATAGCCCTAGCAGCAGTTGCAAAAGCCAAAGAACAAGGTTTCAAAACTATTATAATAGATACCGCTGGCCGCCTTGCTATCGACGAGCAAATGATGGATGAGATTTATCGTGTAAAGCAAGCTATTAAACCTAGTGAAGTATTATTTGTGGTTGATAGTATGACGGGGCAAGATGCTGTGAATACTGCCAAAGCATTTAATGATAGACTTAATTTTGATGGTGTAGTACTTACCAAACTGGATGGTGATACCCGAGGTGGAGCGGCACTCAGTATTAAATCGATGGTGAACAAGCCTATTAAGTTTGTGGGAACTGGCGAGAAGATGGAAGCCCTCGATGTATTCCACCCTGATAGGATGGCCCAACGTATTTTGGGAATGGGTGATATAGTGAGTTTGGTAGAGAAAGCACAATCAGTATATGACGAGGAGGAAACTGCCCGCATGAACAAAAAGATTGCGGCCAACAAATTCGACTTCGAAGATTTCCTAGCCCAGATACAACAGATAAAAAAGATGGGAAATCTGAAAGACTTGATGGCTATGATACCCGGCGTGGGAAAAGCTATTAAAGATTTAGATATAAGCGACGATGCATTTAAAGAAATAGAAGCCATTATCCGCAGCATGACCCCTAAGGAACGCTCCAATCCCGATATATTAAATGGCCCACGCCGCAGCCGTATTGCCAAAGGAAGTGGCACCCAAGTGCAAAAAGTAAATGACCTGCTAAAGCAATTTGAAGAAATGCGTAAAATGATGAAGACCATGAACAAAATGCAAGGAGCTGGCAGGGCAATGAAAATGCCTTTTGGGAAATAGAAGATTGTGTTTTTAGACGACTTTTAGTTTCATTTTTTTTTTCGCGTTTTTGTCTTGATGTTTCCAAATAAATATTGGGTTTATACTTATGTTTGTTGCGGATTATACATGTTTGTAAATCGGCTAACCCAGCAAAAGGTACTCCACAAAAATATTTAAGTAGGTATATGATATTAGATAACGAAAACGAAAACCTTAAAGTCCATGAATGGATTACAAAATATACGCAGACAGGAAAACTATCTATCGTTACAGGATATTTTACAGTGGGGGCATTGGCTTATTTATCAAAGGCAACGAATGACAAAATTGACGAATACAAATTCATACTTGGTGACATTGTAAACTTTGATAGTGACAAAGACAGGACTCTTGACCTTTTAAACGAAGATATCAGTATTGATGCATCTCTAAAACTAAGTAAAGCTGCAGAAGAAGCAGTTGCATTTTTAGAACTTGACAAAGTGGTTGCAAAGACGTTGGAACCTAACTTTTGTCATGCAAAAGCATATTTATACAAACACAACGATAAAGACCCGCAGAAGGACTATTATATATCAGGAAGCTCAAATTTAACTGAGGCAGGAGTTGGTTTAAAAACTACAAACAATGTTGAATTAAATATTGGCAGCTTTGGTTCAGATCCCCAATATAATGAGTTAATAAAATGGTTTGACAGCTTGTGGTTAAGACCACAAGCACATGATTATAAAACTATAGTTCATACTGATGGTAAATTAGAAAATAAACCTTTCAAAGAATATTTAATTGAAACGATTAAAGAAATTTTTATACGATATTCTCCAAAGCAACTATACTACAAAGTGCTTTTCGAGTTATTCGGTAAGGAGCTGCTTCTTGAAAAAGACAATCCTAAATTAAACCGACAAATCGGCCGACTTGAAAATACAGTCATATATAACTCACTTTACGAATTCCAGCAAAAAGGTGTTTTGAGTTTGATTAAAATGCTTGAAAAACATAATGGGGCCATATTAGCCGATGCGGTGGGGCTAGGCAAAACCTGGACAGCTTTAGCAATAATGAAATTTTATCAGTTGCAAGGGCGTGAAGTGATTTTGATTTGCCCAAAAAAACTACAATATAACTGGAGGCTTTATCAGAAAAACCAAAACTCAAAATTTGAGAAAGACCAGTTTGAATACTTTCTTAGGTTTCATACAGACTTGTCGAACGACTTGATGGAGAAATACCACGACAGGGCTGATAAAATGTTTATCAATGATAGACCAAAATTGTTTGTTATTGATGAGAGCCACAACCTCAGAAACGACAAATCAAAGCGATACAATTTTTTGGTTGACGAAATACTTTCGAAAAATGAAGATATTAAAGTGCTGATGCTTTCTGCAACACCAATCAACAATTCGTTAATTGACATTCGGAATCAATTTAAATTGATTGTAGGCGGAAATGCGAAAGGATTTGAGCAATCATTAGACATCAAAAATATTAATTACACATTCAGATCGGCACAAAAAGCATTCAATGAATGGGCACAAAAGCCAGAACCCAAAATTGGTGATTTCATTAAAGATTTACCTTCTAACTTTTTCAAACTAACCGATTCATTAACCGTTGCACGAACACGAAAAATGATTGAAGGGCATCAAGATGGATTTGTATTTCCTGAAAAAGCAAAATTGAGTTGGTGTACGAAACGGGGTCCCGAAAATATTTTCGTTACGCCAAAGCAAATAGGAAACTTCGAGAGTTTTGAAGAACTCTTTGACCATTTCCCACCAATGCTATCCGGTTATCAGCCATCATTCTATGTTGATGACTTTGATGATACTGATGTGCTTCACGATGAAAAGCAACGTGACCATTTCTTGGTAAAAATGATGTATATATTATTGGTAAAAAGACTCGAATCATCTTGGCTCTCGTTTCAATCAACCACCGAAAAAATATTGGCTCATCACCAAAATGCACTCGATAGAATTAAACAATATCAAGAAACCAAAAAAGAAACTGGCTGGAATGAAGCCCAACCTTCACTTTTTGATGATGATGATATTTTAGCTCAAATAGAAGATTTTACACTGGGCAAAAAACGTAAAACAAGATTGGTTGATATTGACCGTTCTGGAAATATTGAGAAATACAAAAAAGATTTGAAAGCCGACATTGAAGCTTTGCAATTATTACAATCAAACCTAATTCAGTTTGAACGGAAAATTGCAAAAGAAATCAAAAAACCACGCAACCACAACAGCGAAGATGATAAACTGGAAAATCTTATAGATAGAATTATAAAGAAAAGGCAAGCAGGTGAAAATGGTGGCAATCCTAAAGTTTTAATTTTTACAGTATATAAAGATACTGCATTTTATTTGTTCGAACAATTAACCGCAAGAGGTTTTGACAAGGTGGCTGCCGTAAGTGGCGATACTTCCGCCGTGTGGAACGAAGAAGGAGAAACAAAAAAGTATGAACCCATTTTGGAACGCTTTGCTCCTTTCACCAAATTATATAAAGAAAAAGAATGGTCTTTTGAACCCTCTAGCAAAGAGTTTTCAATGCACCAACAGTTTGATGAATGGCAACATTGGATTGCAGCAAACGACAAACGCACTTATGAAAAACTGCAAAACCCGATTGATATTCTAATTGCCACTGATGCTTTAAGCGAAGGACAAAACTTGCAGGATTGCGATTTGGTAATCAATTACGATATACATTGGAATCCTGTTCGTGTTATACAGCGAATGGGTCGTATAGATCGCCTAGGTTCGCCTAATACAAAAATATTTGGCATCAACTTTTGGCCATCAACCAATATAAACTCGTACCTAAGATTGCAAGGCAGAATTGAACAGCGTATGACTGCTATGAAACTAGCAGGTTCTGAAGTTCATTTAGATTTCTCCGACACGTTTAAAGAAATGGCAGAGGATGAAAGTTTAGAGCAAAAGCAAAATGCAAGAATGCTGGAGCAAATGCAATCAAGTTGGGATGAGATTGAAACCGAAAAATCATTGGGCTTCGACGACTTCTCTTTGGAAACATTCCGTCAGGAATTGCTGGAAAAATTGAAAGACCCGCTTTATAAATCACTCCCAAATGGCATTTACACGGGCTTTGAAGCAATAAAGGAAGTATGCCCACAAGAAGGTATGATTGCTTTATTGGGCTATCCATGTAAACCTGCAAAGGCAAACAAATTTCAATACAAAGGGCATGAACTTATATACATTGACTATTCGGGCAAATCTGTTTTCTTGAACCAAAAAGAAGTGTTGGACGCTTTGGCAAAACACAAAGAGTGCGACAGAGATAATGAAGGTTTGAAAAAAATTGACCATGGAGAGGAAGCCGAAATTCAAAAATTATCTTTTTCATTATCCGCTTGGTTAAAAAATCAGGCAATGGATGAAGAAGTGCAAGCAGATGGAACCATAAAACAAAAAATGGGAAAAGCTTCGTTGGATATGTTAAACAATCTAAAAACAGGAAGTAAAACCACCATTCAAAAACTAAAAGAAGAAGGTTCAACTTCAAAAAAATATAGTAAAGATAATTTTGATTTGATTACCTGGTTTGTTATTTCTTAAGTAGAAAAAAAATATGGATATCGCGTATAAAAATTGGATTCAAGATCTTAAGCAACGAATCCGCTCAAGCCAAATTAAAGCCGCTTTGTCTGTAAACGAACAAATGATTCAATTGTATTGGCATATTGGAAAGAGCATAGTAGAAAAACAGCAAGAGCATAATTGGGGAAGCAAAGTGGTAGAGCAAATAGCGAAAGATTTAAAACAAGAGCTTCCCGAAACCAACGGATTTTCTCGCACCAACTTGTTTTCTATGCGAAAGTTTTACCTGTTTTATAAAGACAGTATAATAGTCCACCAAGCTGCTGGACTAATACAGGGCAATGAAAACCAAGAAATTACAATAGTACAACAACCTGCCGGACTATTAGAAAACCCCCCAAATGAATTAGTACACCAACTTGGTGGACTATTAGAAGAAAATAATATACTATGCAAAATTCCTTGGAGACATCATACCGCAATTTTAAACAAATGCGATACGATAGAGCATGCCCTTTTTTACATCAAACAAACTATACAAAACAACTGGAGCAGAAATGTATTGGAAATTCAATTAGAATCTAAACTAATTGAAAGGCAAGGCAAGGCTATACATAATTTTGAACTCACCTTGCCAAAACCACAAAGCGACTTGGCTACAGAAACCCTAAAGGACCCTTATATATTCGATTTCCTCACACTCGAATCTGATATACAAGAATTACACCTCGAGAAACATTTAACCGAAAACATTACCCAATTCCTATTAGAATTAGGTAAAGGTTTTGCGTTTGTAGGCAGGCAATACCCATTGCAAGTAGGCAATAAAGAACGAAAACTAGACTTATTATTTTACCATCTTAAAATGCATTGTTATGTAGTAATTGATTTGAAAATGGGAGAGTTTGAGCCCGAGTTTGCCGGAAAAATGAATTACTACCTCACAGCAGTAGACCGATTGCTAAAAACAGAACAAGACAGCCCAAGCATTGGTATTATTTTGTGCAAATCGAAAGAACGACTGGAAGTAGAATTTGCCCTACAAGACCTAAGCAAACCTATGGGCATTAGCGAGTTTACTTTTAACGAACTGCCAACAACTATACAGCAAAATATGCCTACCATAGAAGAACTAGAAAACGAACTGATAAAAAACAAGTATGAATAGCATCCAACTTTTTAATACCGAACCCTTCATTGATGCCCTAAAAGCATTTTTTGAAGAACTGAAAGTACCCATTGATTATTTGGCTAACGAACCTGCCTCGCCTACTGATGTATTAGGCGAACAATATAAAACTACCAACGAAGCACATAAACTTATTGATGATATATATGCTTTGGGTATGGTGAACGATGCCATTTTTGAAGGAACAGAAACTTTTAAAAACTTAGCTCAGGTAAAAAAACTAAAAGCCGACTATGATGGCTTGCTGCTTTTTGGTGTAACACTAAAAAAACGAAAAGACAGCTTGCCCATTACCCGAAGCCAATTGGCAGAGATTACCAGAGCATTTAACAGGGCCTTTGCTTATACTCCCGTAACACTGGTATTTAAGTATAATAACTATATATCTTTTGCCAATAGCGAACGCATTAAATACAAACAGGAATGGCGTGAAGGGGAGAAGGTGGGAAAGGTTTCTTTACTCAAAGATATAAGTTTAATTAATCCACATGCTGCACATCAAAGAATATTACTAGATTTGGGTAAACACCAATCAAAAACATTTAACGATATATATCAATACTGGCAAAAGGTTTTAAATACTAAAGAACTAAACAAACACTTCTTTAAGAAAATTGCCAATTGGTATTTTCTATCTGTTGCATACTCAAAATTTCCGTATGAATATTTAAAAAACAATCCAAAGCATCACAGCAAATCAGATGCTGAACTGCAAGAAATAGCCAATCAAAAAGCAACTATACGGTTTATTACGCGAATGATTTTTGTATGGTTTTTAAAAGAGAAAGGTTTAGTGCCTAAGAAATTGTTCGATAAGGAATATATAGATTCCATTTTAAAAAAATCTACAAATGAATCAAGTTATTTTAATGCCATTCTTCAAAATTTATTTTTTGCTACACTAAACAAAGCACAAGAGCATAGGGAGTTTGCACTAAACAAAACGCGTAAAGAAAACGAAAAATACTATGATGTGAATTCAGTATATAGATATGAAAATTTATTTCGAGATGAAAATCCTGAACATATCATGAAATTATTTGCTGATATACCTTTTTTAAATGGTGGCCTTTTTGATAGCTTAGATATAAAACCTGACAAACATAATAACCACAGCAAAGAAATAATTGACGGTTTCTCACGCGAAGAAAAATGGCAAGCTGCCATGCCCGATTTTCTTTTTTTTGAAGAAGAAGAGTTTGATTTTGACGATGAACTAAGAACTATATATGATACTAAAAAAGGACATTATGAAGTGAAAGGTTTGTTTGCTATTTTTAACGAATATAAGTTTACCATTGAAGAGAATACGCCTTTAGAGACTGATGTGGCACTTGATCCCTACTTATTGGGCGAAATTTTTGAAAATCTTTTGGCATACTATAACCCCGAAACAGGCACCACTGCCCGTAAAGGCTCGGGTAGTTTTTATACACCGCAAGAGATTGTGAACTATATGGTAGAAGAAAGTTTGAATACTTATATAGAAACCAAACTTAACCAAAAAATTATTAATATATCAAACCTAAGCCAAGCAAGTGAACTTACACCTAACCAAAAAACACTAATAGTAAAAGCACTTTCCGAAGTAAAAATACTTGACCCCGCCTGTGGCTCAGGGGCGTTTCCTATGGGGGTATTATATAAAATGGTTGATGTATTAAAACATATAGATGCCGACAATACTATATGGAAAAAAATACAACACGATAAAATAATAGGAGATAAAATTGCTGAACTTGAAGCAGACAAAAAAGCCATAGAAGGGCTTAGTGATAAACAGGTAAAAGAAAAAGCAAAAAAAGCTGTAGAAGAAAGATTAAATGACTTAGAAAATATATTTAACAACGAATATAATTTTGACGACTATGCCCGTAAACTATATATAATACAAAACTGTATATATGGGGTAGATATACAAGATGTAGCCATTCAAATTTCGAAACTGCGTTTCTTTTTATCGCTAATTGTTGACCAAAAAAACAACGATATAAAACCCCTGCCAAACCTGGAAACAAAATTTGTAATTGCCAATACACTAATAGGTATTGACTTGCCCAAAATAACAGTAATGGGCGAAGATGATCACAGCCAAGATACCACCAAAGCACTAAAAGAAGAATTGAAACACGTGCGTGAGCAACATTTTAAAGCTATTACCCGCAAAGAAAAGCAAGCAATAAAAGCACAGGATAAAGCCATTAGAGAAAAAATAGCCAATAGCATAGCTGATAGTTTGAACAGCTTTAAACAAGAAGACCTGGCCAAGTGGGCACAAGAAATAGAAACACAAAAACTATACTTGACCGAAGTAGATAAAATGCCCGACATGGTACAAGAAATTGTAGTAAAAGATTTGTTTGGTGGCCAAACTGTAACCAAAACCAATTATAGAAAAGAACGTATAAAAGAAGCCAATGCTCAAATACGATTATTGGAAAACAAAATAGCTGCCGCACAAAGCAATACCCAAGCCGAACTTATACGCAGCCAAGCCCTTAAAATAGCACAATGGGATATATATAACCAAAATGCACAAGCCGACTGGTTTGATATGGACTGGATGTTTGGTATACAAGATGGGTTTGATGTGGTGATTGGGAATCCACCGTATGCTGGTTTAAGAACTGGTCTTATTTCTGAAGATATTATACAATATGCCCGAGCAAATTTCAAATTAGCAGACGGTCAATTTGATTATTATACATTGTTTTTAGAAAAAGGCAGCAATTTACTAAACTCTCATGGTGTAATATGTTATATAATACCAAAAACTATTGTATCAAATCAAAATTTTGAAAACGCTAGAAGTTTTATAAGAAATGAAATCTTTATAAAAAAATATATTGATACAAAAATGCCTTTTGAAAATGCAGTGGTTGAATCAAATATTGTCTTATGTTCTAAAAAACATGAATTTAATTACTTTGAAAATTATTCATACGACAACAATCTTTTCCACAAAAAGGGCAATATACTTTTTGAAGATATTGAAAAATTGCCGTTTAACATTTACCCTATCCATCTAGATAACTGTGCATATAAATTGATATCTAAGATTAATAAAATAAGTACTGAAAGCCTTGCAAATTTTGTACATATTATTAGAGGATTTGAATTTGGGTTCAATCATAGTAGTATCACTACAAAAAAAACAAAATATAAAGTAATTAAGGGTGAGAATGTAAACAAATTTATAGTTGATTTTAAAGGATTCTATGTTAATGCAAATTTTGACGACTCTAAAACCTTTAAAAAGGAAGAATATTTTTTAAAAATTCCCAAATTACTAACTAGATTTGTATCAAATACATTAATTTTTTCTTATGATGAAGAAGGTTATTGTAACACCAATGTTGTATATAATATCCATTTAAAAAATGATAATATTAATTTAAAATTTCTGTTAGCAATTTTAAACTCAAAAATTTTAAATTTTTGGTTTTTTAATATCTTTATGAATGACGATGCGGTCTTTCCTCATATACAGAAAAATCAATTAGAATTAATTCCTATTAAAAACTCTAACAACCAAAAACCCTTTACCGCCCTCGTTGACGAAATTTTAGGTAGCAAAAAATCAGGCAAAGACACTTCATTATTAGAGCATCAAATAGATATAATGGTATATCACTTATATGAGTTGAGCTATGAGGAGGCATTGGTAGTAGATGCCCAATTAAGTAAAGCAGATTTTGAAAAGTATAAAATAATATAAACTCCTTAGCAGATGCATCAGCGTTTGAAAAGCTATTAGATGAATTAGTTTACAAACTGTATGAGTTAACCGAAGATGCAATAGCGGTAAATATAAAATTCAAACAAAAAATAAAATGGAACAGCAATCGGCAATAAAACTATTTGAAGGAAAAAAAGTAAGAACCCTATGGGATGAAGTAATTGAAAGCATCAAACGTGAACTTAACAGCGACCTAAAAAAGGCGTTCAAACTTTTACAAAAGTATCATATTGATTACACTGATTTGGAAAAACTAGTGGAAACAAAAATAGCTAGTGCGGGAGATGAGCATTAGAAAATTCGTTTTGCAATAACTACCTATTACATTACCTACCTTTGCATCAATGAAAGAAAATATAAAAATGGTCGCTAAAACTCTTGCAGGTTTAGAAGATGTATTGGTCTCCGAACTAGAAAATCTGGGAGCTACCGAAATTGTGAAAGCCAACAGGGCCGTATCGTTTGAGGGGAGTTTAAAAACTTTATATGAAGTTAATTATTTGGCAAGAACTGTACTGCGTGTTTTAATTCCCATCACCACTTTTAAAGTAAACGACCAAGAAGAATTATATAATGAAATAGGCAAAATAGATTGGGCTACCTATATAGAAGAGAATGACACTATTGCTGTGGATAGTGTTGCCAATGCATCTGCATTTACCAATAGTATGTTTGTGAGCATGAAAGTAAAAGATGCGATAGTCGATCAGTTTAGAAATAAAACAGGAGTTCGCCCATCGGTATATACCGAAGATCCTGATTTAAGAATTAATATACATATATATAAAGATGATTGCACAGTGAGTTTGGATAGCTCGGGCAGTTCATTACACAAACGTGGATATAGATTGGAAAGCAATAAAGCCCCGCTAAATGAAGTGCTGGGTGCAGGTTTGGTTTTGTTGAGTGGTTGGGATAAAGAGAGTAATTTCGTAGACCCCATGTGCGGTTCTGGAACATTATTAACCGAAGCGTGTATGTATGCCAAGAATATTCCTCCGGGGTATTTTCGCAAAACATATAGTTTTATGTATTGGAAAGGCGAGTATGGATATGATGAAAATTTATGGAATGAAATTGTAGCCGAAGCAGAAAAAAATATTATACCGCTTAAAGCAAATATATATGGAAGTGACAATGCAAGTAAAAGTGTGAGCATTGCCAAAACCAATTTAAAATCGGCAGGGATAAGAGAAGAAGTAACTATACAAAACAAGCTGTTCCAAGATACGGTGGGTGCAGAAGGTGGCGGTGTGGTAATTATGAATCCACCTTATGGCGAACGTATGGATAAAGACGATGTAGATGTATTATATAAAAGCATAGGCGATACACTTAAAAATAATTATCAAGGATATGATGCTTGGTTAATATCGAGCAATAGTGATGCGATAAAAAAAATTGGATTGAAAGCTTCCAAAAAAATTGTGATATACAATGGCCCCCTCGAATGTAGATATTTGAAATACGAAATGTATAGAGGAACTAAACGCGTTTTTGAGGATGGGGTGGAGGTAAAATAGGAGTAAGGGGTAAGGAGTAAGGACCATTCGGCGTCAGCTCCTTACCCCTTATTCCTTATTCCTTACCCCTTAATCCTTTAATATAAAATTAATATTGTAAAATCGACTAATTAAACTTAATATTGCCCTACAAATTAAAAAACACATAAACATGAAAAAATTACTTATTATACTCTCTGTTGCTGCCTTTTTTGCCTCGTGCGAGAAACGCCATGAAGAAAAAGAATGCCCTGTAGTAAATACCGAGTCGGTTCCTAGAGCGGTTTTATCCAGTTTTAATGAAAGCCATTCAAATACGGTAGTTATTTCTTGGTTTAATAAAGACAATACAGGATATGTGGCTTATTCCAAAAACGCCACAGGCAATAGCGTATTAACAAAGTACGACAATTCAGGAAAATTTATAAGTGAAGATGTGAAAGGGCAAAATAAATGCGGAAAAAGCAAGCACGAAGATGATGACGATGAAGGATGTGAGTGCGAAGTTGATGACAAACATTAATTAAGAAAAAAACTTCTGTATAAAAGGCAGCTGCAATAATATTGTGGCTGTTTTTTTTTACAATTATTTTCGCTTCTTAATATACCAATACAAAGGGATGCCTATGCAGGTAAGCATCAATCCAAAAACAGAATTTATAATTGTTGTTTTTCCTACTATATAATTATTAATATCGTTATATAAAGTGGTTTTGTCTTTGGTAAGCAGAAGTGGTTCGTCTAAATAATTTTCCAATAAAGTAAATGGATATACATCTCCACTTTCCTTAACCAAATCAGAGTTGCCAATAAACTGCCAGCTATTGGCAAAAATTGTTTCTTTGCAGCGTTCGAATATTTCTTCGCTGTTATAGAAATCTGTGTGCAGCGTTTTGGCTTTGGCAATATTGGGGTCTATAGAGAAATCTGGCATGGGCATGGTTTTTTGAAGGTGTAAATTAAATACAGAAATAGGAGAAAGTAAAGTAATTTATTCTATCTCTAAAATATTAGAAATTTTTTGTGAAAAACTCATATATTTGAACCCGAATAATCAATAAAAAATGCAAGTTAAAATTGAAGATAGCAATTTTTCAAGAGTACACATTATTAAACGTAAGCTCAATTGGGCAGTAAAAATAGAAGGTGCTAAAAGGGCATTAAAAACATATACAACTAAAGAAGAAGCTATTAAAAGTTCTCAAAAATTGATAGAAAAAGGGCATGATTTAGTTATTCATGAAAAAGATGGTTCAGTAGAAAGATGGATTAAATCTACAAAAAATATATAATTATTATATTAAAATGTTTATCAAAAAAATATTATATTGTTTCTTATCTCTCTTCCCCTCTTTAATAGTTGCCCAACAAGCAAACGAAATCTATCTCTTTGATATGGATGTTAAAAAAGATAAAATCACCTTATCAAATCCCCAAAACATTACCAACCACAAGGGCTACGACAATCAGCCCTTTTTCCATCCTACCAAACCTATTATATATTATACTTCTGAAACTGATAGTAACAATACCGATATTAAATATTATAATTATAAAACAAAAAAGACCGAGCAGTTTACCCATACACTCCATTTGCGTGAGTACTCACCTACCGTAACTCCCGATGGAAAATATATCTCCTGTATCATCCAACGACCCAATGGGCAACAAGATTTATGCAAATACCCCATCAAAAATGGGAATGATAGTTCGATAGTATTAATTAATAATTTGAAAGTTGGTTATCATTGCTGGATAGACAAATCAAATCTTCTGTTATTCATATTAGGTGATTCATCAAGCGATTTACACAGATATAATATAGATTCGAAAAAAGATACAATTCTTGCTAACAAAATTGGAAGGGCTTTGCATAAAATACCCAATGAGAATGCGATGAGTTTTGTGGATAAGAGTAATGATAGTGTTTGGAATATTATGAGCTTAAATTTATCCTATAATTACATACAATATATTGCATCAACCATCAAGCAAAATGAGGATTTGGTATGGCTAAACAATGGGAGTAGATTGCTGAGTGATGGGAGAAATATATACTTTTATCGCAAATGGATGAAACCGCCAAGAGGTTATGTAACAATGGAATGCGATACAACCATGTTAAAAAAAACAACCCGAATAGCAGTGAATGCAAAAAATAATAAAGTAGCCATAGTGGTAGGTGAATGACTGCAGTTGGCAGTTGGCAGTACCCTACGGGTTACCAACGGAAGCAAACTGCGTAGCGACTGCCTACCGCCTACCCCATTGGCTACAAACGGAAGCAGGCAAGCGTAGCAACTGCCAACCGCCTACTGCCAACTTAATAAATTTAATATTACATTTGTTCTTTAAAACTATATAATTCCCATGCAAAAAAACATCCTCCTTCTCCTCTCATTTATTATAATAACTACGTCCGCATTTTCTCAAGTAAACTCCCCTGCCCTGCCCAATACCAGTGCAGTAGTTACTTGCTTTCCTGACACTACAGGATATAAAACTATTACAGTCGGCCCAGCAGGTAGAGATTATACCGATTTGCAACAGGCAATTGATGCCGCAAATTTGGGAACTATGATAGTACTTGATGCAGGAGCAACCTATAAAGGGGGCTTTACCTTGCCCAATAAAACAACCGGAAAGGGATGGATTATTATAATGTCGTCGAGAATGGATTTATTATCGGCTGAAGAAACTAGAATTAAACCAAATGCCACTACGGGCAACGTTTCATTCCCCGACCAACAAGCTGCAATGGCCAAAATTATTACCGTAAATACTTCAGGTATCCCCTGTTTTGCAACACAAACCAATGCACACCATTATAGATTTGTGGGACTAGAAATTACCGCTGATAGTGCCGTAAAAAACAGCTATGGTTTAATGCAATTAGGCGACGCATCGTCTGCCCAAAATTCCATGAGCCAAGTGCCCGACCATTTTGTAGTTGACCGTTGTTATATACATGGGCATGGATATGCTACTATTATGAAATTTGGTGTTCGCCTCGATTGTGCCAATGCAGCTATTATAGATTCTTATGTATCCGAATTTCACAGCATAGGATACGATGCACAGGCGATAGCGGGTGTGAACGGGCCCGGGCCATTTAAAATTATCAATAATTATTTGGAAGCATCTGGCGAAAATATATTATTTGGTGGTGCTGCAGCTTCCATTAAAGGACTTGTGCCAAGTGATATAGAAATAAGGCAGAATTATTTTTACAAACCCTGGTCGTGGAAAGTGGGCCATTCAAGCTATGCTGGAAAACACTGGACTATAAAAAATTTGTTTGAATTAAAAACAGGAGTACGTGTTTTATTGGATGGCAATATATTAGAAAACTGTTGGGCCGATTTACCAACTGGGCAAAGTGGTTATGCTATTTTACTTACCATACGCACAGAAGGCGGAGGCTCGCCCCAAGCCGAAGTGAGCGATATCACTATCAGTAATAATATCATTAAACATGTGGGTGCCGGAATCACCTTTGCAGGTACCGATGGCGGACAGGGAATACAATCGAAAAGAGTAAAGATATATAATAATTTGTTTGAAGATATCAATGGTCCTGCATTTGGCGATTCAAATATATATGGACCTAATGATGGAAGTTTTATAAAAATAGGACAAGCACATGATGTGATTATTGACCATAATACTATTTTTCAAACAGGTGAAATTACATGGGCTTTCGATACGTGTAGTGGATTTATATATACCAATAATTTATCAAACAGTTTCGTGTCAGCGGGCAGTTACCAAGGGGTGTATGGACCAGGTGTACAGCAAGGCAATGCAACTTTTTCAAAATATTTTACCGATATAACGGATGCTAATAAACGATTCCATAAAAATGTAATGATTGGTGGTGATGCAAATAAATATACAAATTTTAACAGTGCGAGTATAAATTACTATCCAACTTCTGCAGCAAATGTAGGTTTTGTAAATTACGGAAATGGCGGTTTAGATTACCATAATTATGCTTTAACAAATACAAGTTCTTACCACAATAATGCTTCTGATAACAAAGATATCGGAGCTGATTTTAACAAACTGGATTCAGCCCAAAAGGCTGATAGAGGCTGTGGTTCGAGTACAAGTATAATAGAAAAATTTGAAACTAATAAATCTCAAATTTCTATTTATCCAAATCCTGCAAATAGAATTATATATGTGAATACCAATGATGGTTATCTGAAAAAGTATTCACTAACCGACCTCAGTGCAAAGATTGTGGTTGCTGGTAAAACAACTTTAAATACCTTTCCAATAAATTTAGAATCGTTGCCCAATGGGATATATATACTTAGTTTAGAATGTGGAAATAGTTTCACAAATCACCGCGTAGTTGTGGTTAATTAATGTTTGTTTAAACATAGGTGCATTATTCCATTGCTAAGAAAATGTAACTCAAAAGAGTACTTTTTATATACTCAAATAAATACCCTACCAAAGGTATATCAGAATTTAGATTATACTTTTTATTTGTATCATAAATATTACCAATATGAAAAATATATTTTTAGCCCTTTTATTATATTATAGTCTTAGCACTTCAGCTCAAACAATTGCACTGGAACGCTGCGAACAAAGCTATGACACCGTTGGGTATTGCTATAACGGAGAGGTGATGATACCTTATCAATATAAACAAGGCTCAGAATTTAGCGGAGAAGCGGCGGCGGTTACCAATTACCAAAATAAATGTGCACTAATCAATAGCCAAGGGAAAGGAATTACGCCTTTTATATATGATGAGCTAGTGCCCTGTTATTATTTTCCGGGTCGTTTTGCTTGCAAGCTTGGCAATAATGTGGGAATTATTGATGATATGGGAAGAGAAATAATTCCCGTAAAATATCAAGGGATTAATTTTCAATCCGATTTTTTAGTAGATGGTATGATGGCGTATTTTGACAGCAATTATTGTTTTGTATTTGCACAAAACGGGAAATATGGTGCATTAAATTATTTTGGCAAACAAATATGTAATTTTGAATATGAACAAATTTGGTCAGACTATCATTGGCTGGATGGACAAAGAAAACCCTTACCCATTGCTTTGAAAAAAGATGGCAAAGTATGGCTGATGCATGCCAATGGAGCAATCGATACCAAAGAATACGACGGGTTCCTAGGCTACTGGGGCCACGACTGCGTGATGCGGAAAGGAAAGAAAATTATATTTTTTAACAGTATAACATGGAGTGTTGTAAAAACACATATAAATGCAGATGCAGAACTAACAGAAAGACTATTTTTTGCCGAAGAAAAGCGTAATAGAGGCGTAATAGATAGTACTGGCAAAATATGTATTCCTATTATATATAAAAACATTTCTTTTGTTTCATTCGACAATAAAATTAGCCCGTTCCGAATCGAGCGATTTCTGCCAGCGAGTCAGTTGTTTTTGAACTTCCTTCGTCCCCGGAGCGCCGGTCATTTTTCGCTTCGCCATCGCTCCCGTTAGTTCAAAGGTAGCGCG
>JANYDJ010000161.1 GCA_025363675.1 Flavobacteriaceae bacterium
CGGAAAAGTGATAGGTTTTGGTGGAAGGGTTTTAGAAAAGAATGCAAAAATTGCCAAATATTTAAATAGCCCCGAGAGCGAAGTATATCATAAAAGTGATGTATTATATGGAATTTATTTTGCCAAAAAAGCAATTAAAGAACATGATAACTGTTATTTGGTAGAAGGTTATACCGATGTGGTAACATTGCACCAAGGCGGTGTTGAGAATGTGGTCGCATCGTCAGGAACCTCATTAACCGAAGGACAAATTAAACTAATCAAACGATTTACGGATAACGTTACTGTATTATATGATGGTGATTTTGCCGGTATCAAAGCTTCCCTTCGAGGAATTGATATGTTGCTGGAGAATGGATTGAATGTAAATGTAGTTGCATTTCCCGAAGGTGAAGATCCGGATTCCTATTGTAAAACTTTGGGAGGAGAAGCATTTGCTGAGTTTTTAAAAACCAACAAAAAAGATTTCATCACTTTCAAATCCGATTTATTATTAAAAGATGCCGATGGTCCGATAGGCAAGGCAGAGGTGATGCGGAACGTGGCAGAGAGTGTGGCCAAAATAGCTGATAGTTTAAAACGCGAAGTATATATAAAAGAACTCTCCAGCATCTTCGATTTGGGAGCTGAAATTTTTACGGGAGAAATAGCGAGAATTCGCCGCCAAAAAAGAGAAAACGTAGACCCCGAATTTAAGAGTGCTACTGCAAACCAAAAAGAGAAAAAAAATATACAAGTTGTCCAGGATATTTTTGACTATTGGCAGGAGCGTGACTTGGTAAGAGTATTATTATTGTTTGGCGATTTGGAGATAAATGAAGGGCAGGTAGTCAATGAATTTATATTCTCCGAACTAGAGACTAATGGAATTGAACTAGAAGACAAATTAAGCAAAACTATTTGCGAGTATTATCATACTTTAAAAGCAGATGGAATAGTGCCAAGTCCCAATCATTTTGTGAACCATCCCGATTCAGATATTTCGCAATTTACAGTAACAGTGCTCACGGAGAAGTATTTGATGAGTCCGCAATGGTTTGAAAGATATGAGATACAGGTAAAAACCGTAGAAGATAATTATATACAAGATGTAGTTTCCGCTATCAACCGATTGAAGCTACGCAAAACCGATAAACTGATGGAGATTATCAGCGATATGATAAAGAATCCCAAAGATGAAGAGGAGCAAGAAATTAATATAAAAGCCCAGCAAGAAATTTTGGAAATGCGTAAGGCATTGAGCAAGACGATTGGGAGTGTGGTGATACGATAATATTATATATAAATATCGGGAGGTACGACGAAGCAATCTCAAAATTGCATAATAATATATCATCCCTACAGGACTTCCAATAAATATACGAATGTTTTTCTACCGATATTTCGTTCCTACAGAACTAGTTTTTGATTTTAAATTAGAGTTGTATAAATATAATAAAGGAAAGTCCCATCGGGACGAAATACCGGTAGAAAAAATACAAAGCAGAACAACCAAGTCCCGTAGGGACGAAATATTAATTCACCAATAAATTTAATACAATTTCACCTTCTGCCCCTCGGTCAATTTCTCTGTTTTCAGTTTATTTAATTTCATTAATTTCGGTTTATCCAAATGAAATTTTTTCGCTACCATACCTATCGTGTCTCCCTTTTTGGCTGTGTAGCTTGTGGGCTTTTTGGACGGCGTTTTACTTTCTTTTTTGGGTGGAGCATTTTGAACCGTGGTAGGTTTTACTTTCAATTCCTGCCCCACTTTTATACTATTACTATCAAGTTCGTTTAGCTTTTTTAATTCAGCAACAGTAATACTATATTTTTTGGAAATACTATATAATGTTTCTTTCTCTTTTACTATATGTGTATTTGCATTGGGAATGGCCATTACAGCAGTTGTATCTTTTGGTTTTTCTACAACAGGATTATGATATGTTTTGGTTATGGTATCTCTGCCAAATTCAAGCTTAATGGGTGAAACAGCACTGTCTTTTTTTACAGGCTCAGTTACTTTTTGCTTAATTTGTTTAATATATAATTTCGGTTTTTCTTTTCGGTCGTCATTCAAATATATTTTTTCGCCCGCAGCAGGTTCTTCTCCAATAAGCATCAAGTTTCTATCATATAATTTGCTCAGTTTTAGTGCATACATTTTCGAAATAGTTTTCATGGTCTGCCCAGGTTTTACGGTGTAAAAATCGGTAGTGGCATGGCGACGTTTGGGTTTTAAATATATAGTATCTCTGGCATGGCAAATTTGCGAATCGCTCAAATCATTGTATCTGGTAATTTGCCACACACGCATATCATTGGCATTGGCAATCATTTGCCAGGTATCACCTTCTTTGGTAATAAGTGCAGGTGTTTCATTAATCTCTATATAGTTCGATATTTCTGCAGCCCACTCTTTTTTTACTTCTTCTTTTTCAGCTGAATCAGGTTGCAACAGATCGTATTTTTGTAAGTTATATTTTTCTATATAGTCAATCAGCATTTTCGGATAGGCAGGATTGGTGGCATAGCCCGCAGCTTTTAATCCATAGGCCCAACTTTTATAATCGGTGGCATCCAGATTAAACAAACTTCCATACCTGCTATTGTGCAACAGAAAATCACTATGGTCGTGGTAGCTTTGCCATGCACTGTCGTAGGCACGAAAGCATTCCTGCTTTTCATCATCATCTTCCAATATGGTTTTGCCTGTCCAGCTTCCTTTGCATTTTATCCCGAAATGGTTATTCCCTTCTTGCGTCAACCTACTATTTCCTGAACCACTTTCTAAAATTCCCTGGGCCAAAGTAATACTAGCTGGAATACCCGAACGGAATTTTTCTTCAATTGCTATATGTTTAAATTTATTGATATACTCTTCAGTAGTTATCTTTTTCTGAGCCATACCAATTAATGGGCATAAGAGTATATATATAATAAATATTTGTTTTTGTCCCATAAAATCTGTGCAAGATAATTCGGTATGCATTTTTCACTTTACCAAAGTAATCCACCTTTGCACAATTGTATATATCATATTCCTTTTTTGTGAACAGTGAAATTAGTTACGATTTTTTGATTTACGATTTACGATTGATTTTAGCAAAGCCAAATCAGGCGTCAGCAAAATCGTAAATCGTAAATCGTAAATCGTAAATCGTAAATCGTAAATCGTAAATCGTAAATCGTACATTTTTTTGCACATTATATTTAAGGTAAACTGTTATTTAGCGGGCATTGCGGGTTTATGCACAGAAAAACGGGGGGGTCGCAAAAATTCGCTTGTATATATATATATGTATTTTCGTGCCACTTAAAATGGTTATAGACAAACTGCTCACGCCCATTATCAATTTGCCCGATAGCGAAGGGCAAAGTGCATTGGATGCTTACGCCAAAATGTTGGGCATTTTTAGGTTTGTCGATTTGGATGAAAATACCATAGAGCAAGAACGACTTCAATCTGCTTTATATAGGGTTCATTACAGTACCGCTTTAGAAGGGGTGGACTACCAATTTGAACATGTAAAACAATTGGTGAATAATGAAAAACAGCCACTTGAGCAGCTGGAGCGAGAAGTAATGGGATACCATCAGGCAGAAATGTTCCTGTTCAAACGTATGGATTTGCCCTTCGATGTATATATGCTAAATGATATGCAACATGTATTTTTTAGTAAACCACCCGAAGGTATTAGAAGTGATTTATTTACCAGTCAAATATATATCTATCAGGGGGTGGATTTATCGCAACTATATGATAGTGGTATGGACGCCCTCTGCGATTTTTTGCAGCACGACACGCAGTGGGATCCCCTCACCCAATCGTGGGTGATTCATTTTTTTGTTTTAATGAAAGGGCCTTGGGGTAAAGCCAATGGACGGGTAGCACGTTTATTACAGTTTAATTGGTTGCTTCGCCATAACCTTACGCTGGCGGGTCTGCTAGTGCTCGATCAACAATTATATAAGCAAAAAGAAATATATAAGGTGAAGTGCCAGTCAGCTATGGAGAAAGGCCAGGAGGCAAAACTAGATAGACCCGTTGACTTTACAGAATATGTAAAGTTCGGTTATAAATTGCACAAAGAATATTTAGAAAGTTTGCAGGACAATCTCAAAAATTATTATACCAGCAACACCCATTATAACACTGCCAGTCCACGCCTCAAAAATGTGATTAATTATGTATTTGAAAAAGCGGGCAGTATCAACTTTGCCAGCCACAATGGACTTAACGAACGCCAACAACAATTAATGCAGGTATTATATAGGCAAGGTGTAATACAAACCAAAGAACTGTTCGATACTTTTGATGTGAACCGCAAAACTCTCCAACGAGATTTTATCGAACTTGCCGAGCGTGGCCTTATAAAGGTGACAGGTGAAGGCAGGGGCGTGAAGTACACCTTAAATATGGGCAAGGGAATGCCAGCCAAATTACAAAGGTATCAAGCAATACTTTAGGAATTGGGAATCAGGATTTTTGGGAGCTAATGCTTATAATTCAAAATTCTCGCTTGTATATGGGTGGTGTGTCAGCAACCATCCATTTATAGTTTTTTTACTTCCATTATTATGGTATCCTTCACTTTTTGCCAAGTTATGTTTTTGTCTATAATAATTGGGTCTGGAGTAGTTTCGGCATCTTCAAAATAAGTTAAACTTCTCACCACATGAAAAATAGTTTGGTGAGGAAATTTTTCTTTATATAATTCCAAAAGCCTGTTCAAACTAAAAAGTTGTAATAGATAATAGAAGTCAAAAAAATCTTTTTTATCTCCCCTACCAGTTATAGCGTCTAGTTTCATTGGAGCAATATCTTCTATTGAGAGCATTCTAACGCCCTCGGTCTCAATTATAGATCTAATGAACGGATATTTAAAACGGATAAAATCCACCTTAACATAGTTGATATCACAAATAAGAGTTTGAGGCATCTGAAAGGATATATTCAATTCAAAATCGTTTAACAAAAGTGAAACTAATTTATCTGATTCAAAATCTTCAATGGTAAACATATCTAAATCTATTGATTTTCGATGGCCTACTTGCAAGGCCAATGCTGTTCCGCCTACCAAAACAAATTGTTTTAGATAGTCTTTCTGCATCAAATTTTTTAGTATTGCCAGTGTGACGGGCTCGACTGTCTCTGTGTATAGCATCTAAAATCTTTTATAGGTACATCAAAATAAGCACTACAAAAATGTAACAATCTATTGTCCATATAACGCAAGTTCATTGCTGTTTCTTTTATTTTTGGTTTTCCATAATAAGTTTTTATAATATTCCAATCTTCCATCGTCCCCCTGTTAAGCACCCGTTCTATTATATATGGAGCATGTTTATGGTAATCGATACTAGCAATATCTACATCCCAAAACAATGTTTTGGACAATCCTAATATGATATCGTTGTTGGTATCCATTCGTTTACAAAAATAGGATTGTTTGGGTTTGATAAAATGATTTTTTTAAACGGCATATTTAATTGTAACTGCGAACCCTGAACCCCGAATCCCGAATCCGCCCCCAATATTTTTTTACACACCTTATCAAACACCTACTTCCCTTTAAATCAAACACCCACAGCTTCTGAATTTATTTAGATAAAGAATAAACTAACAATTTTTTTACAAAAAACTTTTCTCAAAGGGTTTTTCAAATAAATTTGCCCCACCATTGCACAAGCATGTGCATACTTACTAAAACTAAAACAAATAGCTGTAAATGATAAAGTTATTACTACGATTGGGCCTAGTTTGCCTGTTATTTTTTGCATACACATCACCAGGTTTTGCGGTAAAACACGACGGGAAAGCCGACACAACCGAAACTGACACGCTCAAAAAAGTGTCAAAAGCAGGCACTTCCGAAATGGAACCTTCATCAGATAAAACCTTAACCGGCCCTTTGATGGATTTAACCCAGCCTGACAAGGAAGATCCAGAAAATCCGAACCCAGCTCCCCAAAAAGAAGAGCCCACCATTAATAAGTTTGTTAAATGGACACTCATTTCAGTGAGCATCCTATTCTTAATAGTGATACTCTCGCTGTTTAATGTAATTGGCTTAATGGGCGATGTAACTGGTAAGCCAGCTATTGACTGGAACAAATGGAACCCACGCCTAATGGTTATTTTCCTTGTCGGATTTTTGTTCGCAGGAATATATGAGGCCATTGCCGATAGCGATTATTATATGCCACAGTCAGCATCGGAACATGGGGTTGGTATCGACAGCATGTTTGGTCTAACCACTGTACTCATATTAATTGTATTCTTTATCACACAAGCTGCTCTGTTTATTTTTCCTTATAAATATAGGATGCGTAAAGGCCACACTGCCTACTTCTACTCACATAACGACAGACTCGAAATAGTATGGACCGTGATACCTGCCATTGCATTGTCAATACTTATTACTGGTGGTCTTAAATCATGGAACAGTATTACAGGACCTGCACCTAAAGAGGCCCAACGTATTGAGCTATATGCCAAACAGTTTGCTTGGACTGCCCGCTATGCAGGAAATGACAAACAGTTGGGCACACATAACTTCCGTTTAATAAAAGATGATAATGATTTGGGGATTGATTGGTCGGATAAAAGATCGCACGATGATGTTACCACCAATACCGAGATACATATTATTAAAGGTAAAGAAGTAGAATTTAAATTCAGATCTAAAGATGTGATACACTCTGCCTATATGCCCTATTTCCGTTTGCAAATGAATATTGTGCCTGGCGTTCCTACCTCATTTTGGATGAAACCCATACTCACCACAGTGGAAATGAGAAATGAATTGAGAAAGAAAAATCGTCCCGATGCGGCTAATTTTGATTACTATTTCTATTGCAATAAAATTTGCGGATCTGCCCACTACAATATGAAAATAAAAGTGATAGTGGAAGATGAAGCCGACTATAATAAATGGTGGGCTGCACAAAAAGCCGATTATGTAAAAATGAACGAGCCCGAAGCACCTGCCGCCGGTACCGCTACCCCAGCCTCAGCTCCAGCTACCCCTACTGATACTTCAAAAAAAGACAAGGCAGTAGCCATGCTTTCAAACAAAAAATAACTGATACTTTTTAAGATTTAACTATTTAAAAGATTATTATATAAATTATGAGCCACGAAGCACATACAAATAGCGGGCACGCCGATGCCCACGATGAACATCACCATCATGAAGAAACCTTCATCTCGAAGTATGTCTTTAGCATGGACCACAAAATGATTTCAAAACAATTTCTGGTTACAGGAATTATTATGGGCGTTTTGGGAATGATTCTGTCCATGATATTTCGCGTTCAATTGGCTTGGCCTAATACCGACATGAGTTTTTTAAGACCCGTACTTGGTGGCTGGATTAGCGATTCTGGTAAAATGGACCCAAGCTTTTATATGAGTTTGGTAACCCTGCACGGAACCATTATGGTGTTCTTTGTATTAACTGCCGGACTTAGCGGAACTTTTAGTAACTTGCTTATTCCATTACAAGTGGGAGCCCGCGATATGGCTTCTCCTTTTGTAAATATGCTTTCATACTGGTTCTTCTTTATGAGCAGTGTGGTATTGTTTATTTCACTATTTATCAGCAGCGGACCAGCAGCAGCGGGTTGGACAGTATATCCTCCACTAAGTGCTTTGCCTAAAGCTATGCCCGGTTCAGGATTGGGCATGACCTTGTGGTTGGTATCTATGATATTGTTTGTGGGATCAGCTTTGATGGGAGGTATGAACTATATAGTAACCGTGCTAAACATGCGTACCAAAGGTATGAGCATGACTCGTTTGCCATTAACTATTTGGGCTTTCTTTTTAACTGCCGTATTAGGTTTACTTTCTTTCCCAGTATTATTGGGAGGCTGTTTATTATTATTGTTCGATAGAAGTTTCGGAACCATGTTCTACTTAAGTGATATTCCAGCAGAATTAACTGGCGGAATTGAAAGGGTGGGCGGAAGTCCGATTTTGTTCCAGCATTTGTTCTGGTTCTTGGGTCACCCTGAAGTATATATTATATTATTGCCCGCACTTGGTCTAACATCCGAAATTATTGCCACCAATTCTCGAAAACCCATCTTTGGTTATCGAGCCATGATTATGTCGCTGTTGGCTATTGCATTCTTATCATTTATAGTATGGGGTCACCACATGTTTATTACGGGTATGAATCCTTTCTTAGGTTCCGTATTTATATTAGCCACACTTATTATTGCCGTTCCATCAGCTATTAAAGTATTTAATTATCTGGCTACTTTATGGAGGGGAAATATTAGACTTACGCCAGCTATGATGTTTGCAATCGGTTTGGTTTCATTCTTTATTTCGGGCGGACTTACCGGTCTTTATTTAGGAAATGCTGCTCTTGATATTAACCTACATGATACCTATTTTGTAGTTGCCCACTTTCATATAGTAATGGGTACTGCTGCCATATTTGGTATGATAGCAGGAATATATCATTGGTTTCCTAAATTGTATCGCAGAAGAATGAATGATAAGTTGGGAAGTATACATTTTTGGTTAACTATTATAGCTGCTTATGGCGTGTTTTTCCCTATGCACTTTATGGGTTTGGCAGGCGTACCTCGTAGGTATTATTCATTTACTTTAATGAACGAATGGCATGTATGGGATAACTTAAATATATTTATTTCCATAGCTGGATTATTGGGTGCTGTTGCACAAGTTATATTCTTATATAATTTCTTCAACTCTATTAAAAATGGACGTAAAACAGAACAGAATCCTTGGGGCTCAACTACACTTGAGTGGACTGCACCTATCGAACATTTCCACGGAAACTGGTACGGAGAAATTCCAACAGTATATCGTTGGCCTTACGATTACTCTGTTCCAGGAGCAAGTCAAGACTTTATTCCACAAAATATTCCGCATGATGGTGAAGGCGATGGATTACACGCACCTCATTCACCAGGCACTTCTGATGCGAAAACCTTGGACAAAGGGGGTATTTTGCACTTCACAATGCCCAAGTTCTTGAGTAAATTATTTGGTAATTTATCAAGAGCATAATATATAATAGTATCCATGCAAAAAGTACAATCTATACAACTTAAAAGTACCAGCACCTTTGCTGCAAAGCTTGCCGATTATAAGCAGCTTTTCAAGCTTAGGCTTACTTTCTTGGTTGTATTCTCTGCGGCTTTTGGTTTTGTAATGGCATCGAGTGGAACCGCTTTCGATTGGATGGGATTAACCATGATTTGTCTGGGAGGTTTCTTGGTAGTTGCCGCTTCTAATGGTTTGAACCAAGTAATAGAACGCAACTATGATATATTGATGACCCGTACCGAAAATCGCCCTGTGGCTGCCGGACGTATGAGTATTGCAGAAGCATCGTTATCATCTATGATTGCAGGTATTATAGGTATAGCCATATTAACTTTATATTTTAATCAGCTAACAGGCATTATATCATTTATATCTTTGGCATTATATGCATTTGTATATACGCCGCTTAAAAGAATTCACCCCATCAATGTATTTGTAGGAGCCATCCCTGGAGCCTTGCCACCAATGCTTGGTTGGGTTGCCGTTACCAATAATTTAGATGCTATGTGTATCGCATTATTTATGGTTCAATTCTTTTGGCAGTTTGTTCATTTTTGGTCGATAGCTTGGTTGTTGGATGATGATTATAAGAAAGCAGGATTTAAAATGTTGCCCACCACGGGTCGTTCAAAAGCAACCGCTACACAAATATTTGTATATGCAGCTATGTTAATTCCTTGCGGCTTATTGCCTTTGCAATTAGATAAAGCAGGGCCTATTTCAGCAATATTGGCAACGGTAGCAGCATTGTATGTATTGTTTAGAGCATACAGACTATTACAAACTTGCGACGGAAAAGAAGCAAAACAAATTATGTTCTCGAGTTATATATATTTAACCATTACACAAATAGCATATATGCTCGATAAGATTTGAGGCACATGAATAAGCAAATGATACAAAAACCACAACAGCAAGAAGAGTACACCGTACATCCGCTCAAGTTTATATTGTGGATGATTATTGTGGCTATTGTTATGTTGTTTGCTGGGCTAACAAGTGCTTATATAGTTAAAAAAATTGATGGTAAGGCTTGGCTAGAATTCCAATTACCTTCCATGTTTATGGTTTCCACAGTGGTAGTGATATTATCAAGTGTAGCTATGTGGTGGTCCTATCGTTCGGCAAAAAGAGATGAGATTGAACGCGTAAAAATGGGGCTGATAGCAACACTATTATTTGGTTTGTCATTTGTGGGATTGCAATACTTGGGTTGGAAACAGTTGGTAGATAACAATGTGTATTTTACTGGCTTCTCAGTATCCGCATCATTTGTATATGTTATTTCTGGATTGCACTTATTACATATAGTTGGTGGAATAGTATTCTTGGGAATTTTGATTGTCAAAACATTTCAATATAAAGTTCATAAAAAAAATATGCTTTCCATAGCTCTGTGCAGTACCTATTGGCATTTTGTAGGAGTGCTTTGGGTATACTTATATTTCTTTATGACTTACGCTTAATTAATAAAAAACTAAAACGATTTATATAATATAATAATATGTCAGAATCAGTAGCTTTAAATCCCAACAGTGCCTGGAACGGGGGCAAATCGCCCTTCGGTGTTAGCTATGGCAAATTAATGATGTGGGTATTCCTATTATCGGATGCATTTACTTTCTCGTCTCTTCTGGTAACTTATGGTTGCAACCGCTACCTTTCTGGCGGCTCAGAAATAAAGTGGCCCCATCCCGACCAGGTGTTCAATCACTTTCCAGGAATACATGGTGTTGATATGCTAGGCCCAGGTTCTGGCCTGCCCCTAATATTTGTGAGTTTAATGACCTTTATTCTTATCTTTAGTTCCGTAACTATGGTATTGGCAGTAGAAGCAGGAGCTCGCAGACATCGCAACGATGTGGCATTTTTTATGTTCCTCACTATTATTGGTGGTATCGCCTTCTTAAGTTGCCAAGCTTGGGAGTGGACACAATTTATACAAGGTAGTCATGAAGGAAGTAAATTTTTGGTAGATGGGCATAAAATATATGGAGCAAATTTGTTTCTCAATGAATACGGGCCTGCAGCATTTGCTGGTTTGTTCTTTATTGTAACAGGTTTCCACGGCTTCCACGTATTGAGTGGTGTGGTATTGAATGTTATAATATATGTGAATGTAATTAAAGGTACTTACGATAAACGCGGCCACTATGAAATGGTAGAAAAAGTAGGATTGTATTGGCACTTTGTAGATTTGGTTTGGGTATTCGTGTTTACCTTCTTCTATCTGATATAAATTTTCAAAAATAAATCGATTTTTATAAAACATATATATAATACAATCTTAAAAAAATGGAACATACAGAACATTCATCCGAACATATAGCCGAGCATCACGAAGAAGGGCACGGTATTTCTAAAAAATCTATTTGGGTTACCTTTGGTATACTATCTGTTTTAACCATGGTCGACTTTGCATTCTTCTTTTCAATGGACCCCAGCATGAGCCGCAATCTTATATTTGTTGCTTTGGGAGTGATTAAATCATATTATATTGTGGGTATTTTTATGCACATGAAATATGAAGTAAAACGTTTGGCCGGAATTATATTATTGCCTTTTGGTTTTATATTGGGGCTTATTGCAGCATTGTTATACGAAGGCGACCGTTGGAGTGTTATCAAATGGTTTGTTGAGTAGTACCTGCTCCAATTCATCTCACAGATTTTGTGTTTATTATAGTATAAACCTTTCTCCTAATATATAAGTATAAATTCATGGGCAGAAAAACATCTTCTCGAATCGCACTTATACTAATAATTGTAGTTCCCGTAGTATTATATTACATGATGAGGCAAGCCACTATTGTGGTTAATTATGTGCCTATATTGGGTGAGCGAGAATATGATCCCATTAAAAAGGATACTATTTATCATACCGTTCCCTCTTTCACATTCACCGACCAACTTGGCAGACCTGTTACCGATAAAAATTTTGAGGGACATATATATATTGCCAATTTCTTTTTCAGCACCTGTAAAGATGTGTGCCCCAAAATGCAGGGAGTGGTGCATAGTATTTATGAAAAATTTTGCGATACCACAGGCGGTAAAAATGGCGACCCAATTATCAGATTTATTAGCCACACAGTAGACCCCGAAACAGATAACGTAGCTCAATTAAAACGCACTTCCGATGCGTTAAATATCAATCCCAATTTGTGGTATTTGGTAACAGGAAACAAAGCCGATATATATGGTTTGGCCCAACGCGGTTATTTATTACCCACAGGCGAAGACCCGAAAATTCCAGCAGATTCGTTAAAGTTTTTCCATAGCCAAACATTGGTTTTAATCGATAAAGAAAAACGTGTTCGCGGTGCCTATGATAGTCACGACCCACTAGATATTGGCCGCTTGCAGGATGATGTTCGTATGCTCATGTATGAGTATAGAGAGAAGGAGAAGAAATAAATTACGAATTACGAATGGAGAATTACGAATATTACATGTGTAATTCGTAATTGCTAATTCGAGCATATCTGTAGTCAGAACATACACAATAACTAGGTATTTGTCATTCCGACGAAGGAGGAATCTACGATTATGCATTGAAACAAAGTAGATCTCACTACGTTCGAAATGACAAGAGTGTATTATTTCTTGACTAAGCATATACAGGAATTACGAATAATAAATCCGTAATTGACACCGCCGCCGCGGACATAATTATTCTTACACATGCAACCCTTTCTATAATAAAAGGTACTTGCATTTACGGGACTATAATTACTATATGCAAAAAACTTTTACGCTACTTTTTATTTTCTTTTTTTTCATTGCTTATTATGAGTGTAGAAGCAGCCACATGCTTGGAGCAGATATTGAATACACCGTTAGAAATAAAGACACCCTTGATATTTATTTAACAGTATATAAAGATTGCAAAGGAATAACTTTGACTTCCCCAATTATAACTTTAAGAGGAATTGACTCTAGTTATGCCTATAACTATGGCATGAACTTAGTATCATGTGGCGATGTTACTCCGGTTTGCAAAACATCTTGCAGCAAATGTAATGGAAGCAGTTGCAATGCTTATGGTTATCCTAATGGTTCCAATGCTTCATGTACCTTTCCTTATGGCATAGAAAAATTAGTATATAAAAATACGCTTATATTGAACAAAATCAGCAGCTGTAAATTTAGAGTGGAATATAGTCAGGGTAGTAGAAGTGGAGCGATAAGCAACTGTTGTGCAAATGAAAAACTATTCACTTATTGTGAGTTTGATCGATGTAAATTCCCCAACAATACTTCGCCCAAAGCTGTAGGCATAGCTTCAAGTATTGTATGTGTTGGCAATTGTATGGGTATTAATGCAGGGGCAATTGATACAGTAGATAATGATATTATATTTTATAAGCTAGCCCCAGCACTTAATGCTTATGGAAGTAGTTGCACCTATCAAGGCTCATATACTTATCAATATCCTTTATATTATGATGGTTTTCCTTCCATAAAAAAATACAATCCTAAAACATGTAAAGGAATATGCACAGACTCAATGGGCACTGGTAATATATATTGTAAACCAATGCAACAGCAAACAGCTAGTATTGCATTAGATATATTTGAATACCGAAGCGATTCTAATTGTAGATTGACACTGGTAGGACTTACCCGAAGAGATTTTACTATAATGGTAGTGGCCAATTGCACCAACAAAACACCAACATTCCCAGACTCAATTGTTCATGTAAATCCAGGTGCTAAAATATGTTTCGATAGTATACAATCATCCGATGCTAACAATAAAGATACAGTTACTTTTTCATGGAACAATGCTATACCCAAAGCAAAATTTGAAACAGGATATAAATCCAATTCAATAAAACAATATTTCAATTTTTGTTGGCAAACCGATAGCAATGATGTGCGTAGAGAACCCTATTCTTTCTCTGTAACAGCTGAAGATAATGCTTGTCCAATAATAGGAAAATGTGCCAAAAGTTTTACTATATATATTGATCGACCCCTTGATAGTAGCAAGGTGGTTCATAATGTTAAGAAGCTTGCTTGCGGCGGTATTTTGTTAGAGGTAGATTATTTATTGGGAAATTCATGTTCGTATAATTATCAGTGGTATATAGATAACAATAACTATAATTATAGTCTGACGGGTCAAAATGTTACAGTAAATAATCTCGCATCTGGAAAACATTATATAAAATTAGAGGTTTCTAACAATACTGTTTTTTATACTTATTATGATACTGTGGATATAGTAGGCCATGTGCAACTGGATATTGGGAATAATACTTACACTTGTGAGGGTAATCCTGTTACTTTTTATGCCAAAGTGAAACAAGGTACTCCGCCTTATCAATATTATTGGTTTAGAAGTAAGTCAGATACACTAAACAGTTTAGTGATGAACGGAACGGTTTCAGATACTTTGTATTGTATGGTTACTGATAGCGAAAAATGTGTTATTATAGATTCAACCATATTATATATTCGTCAAAATCCTATCCTAAATTTGGGGCCTGATGTGAGAGCGTGCGGTGGCTCACAAATTACACTTGCGGCTCCTAAAAGTTTCGGATATATTTGGAAAGATAGCAATACCAATCAAGTTATATCAAAAGCGGCTTTTGTAAAAACAGATACCTCCATAACAGTTATATGTTATATAACTGATACCAATGGTTGCAAAAACCAAGATACCATTTCAGCATTGTTTAATCCAAAAGTAAAAGTTGATATAGGTAGTGACAGAAATATATGTATAGGCGATAGTATACACATTATTGCAAAAGGCCGCGGCACCCACTACTGGACGTACGATTCAACCGCAACCCATATAGGCGATACCTTGTCGTTTTTACCAAGTAGCACCACAAAAGTAGTAGTTAAAGGAAGTGAGACATTATATAATTTAACTTGTGAAGCGGTGAGTGGTATTATGGTTAAATTATTCCCTCCGCCTTCCATTTATTTAAAGGATAGTTTCTTTGTGTGCAAAGGCGATTCACGATATATACAAGTATTTGGTGGAACAAATTTTTTATGGAATACGGGCAATACAACGAGAACAGTTCTTGCAGGCGTGCCGGGCAAATTTTCAGTAACCGTGTTTGATACAATGGGATGCCATTCATCTGCCCAAACCGAATTGTTTAATTATCCACCAACAAATATTTCATTGTCGTTTTCAAATGATACCTTATATGTTAGTAGTAGCATATCGATTAAGTCATTTCAATGGAATTTAGATAGTCAATACTATACCAAAACTATTTTGCCTTGGTTATATATAACTAAAGCGGGTACTTACAAAGTAAATGTATTAGATAACAATAACTGCTTTGCCAGCACCCAGCCTTATTTGGTAACTACGCTGCATAACTATATTACAAGTATAGAAACTATAAAAGATTTCAAAATCTACCCCAACCCCTCCACAGGAATATATTATATAGAAAGTAATACTACATTGAATGATATAACGATTTATGATTTAATGGGAAGGAAAGTATATAATAGTTCTGCCAATAAAAATATCATTGATTTATGTTCGCAGGCTGAAGGTGTATATTTGTTGCAGATTAATGGGAATGTTTGGATACGGTTAAGTAAATTATAACTTATGAAATATTTTTACAAAATTCTGTTTTTAATCACTATTCAATTTGGCTTTCACGAGTGCAAAAGTACGCATGTGATGGGAGCAGATATTGAATACACTTTTAGGGATAAGGATACACTTGATATAGTTGTGAGTATCTATAGAGATTGCAAGAACATAAGTGTAACACCTATTCAAATGGATTTAATTGGTATTGGGTGTAATTATAGTTCTAGTTATAACATGACCCAGAAAAGTTGCCAAGACATTACTCCGGTTTGTAAAAAATCTTGTTCAAAATGCGATCGTTCAAATTGTAATGCCTATGGTTATCCCAACGGTGCTAATGCTGCCTGTACTTTTCCTTATGGTATAGAAAGGATAACATTTACACAGAAAATTATATTTAAGAATACCAATTGTTGTAAATTCCGAATTGAAGTTTCCCTCTGTTGTCGCAATGGGGCGATAACAACTTGCTGTGCCGGAGATAATATATATGCTTTTGCAGAAGTTAATAGGTGTTTATCAAAACCTAACAGTTCTCCCAAACTGGTGAATGACCCTGCAGGTATAGTATGCGTAGGAAACTGTACTTCATTTAATGTGGGAGCAGTTGATACCGTTGATGGCGATTATATTACCTACCACTTGCGGCCAGCTTTGAGTGCTTATAATTATAGTTGTACTTATCAGGGTTCTTATACTTATGGATATCCATTTTATTATGATGGTTTCCCCAATATAAAACAATATAACCCTATCAATTGCAAAGGCATCAAACTCGATTCGGTAACTGGCGATTTTATGTTTAAGCCCATGCAGCAGCAGATAGCACAGTATGTAATTGAAATGCGTGAATGGAGAAAAGATTCGAACTGTAATTTTCAGATGATTGGTCGTACCATGAGAGATATGTCATTAATTGTAGTTGCAAACTGTGTGAACAAGCCGCCGAGCATAGCTGATAGTATAGTATATACACATGCTGGCAACAAAGTTTGTTTGGATAGTATACCATCAACGGATCCTGATACCAAAGATACTGTCATCCTTACCTGGAATGAAGGTATTCCCAAAGGCTTTTTTGCAACTGGATATAAATATAATTCAAGCAAGCAATATTTTAATTTTTGCTGGCAAACCGATACTAGTGATTACAAAGAGACGCCTTATATATTTACAGTAACTGCCAAAGATAATGCCTGTCCTTTGGTAGGTAGGTATACAAAAAGTTTTAGTATTAATGTAAATAAAAAACTCGATTCATCCCTGTTCGGTCATACTATTACCAAAATAAAATGTGGTGGAATTTTATTGCAGGCCAACTATAACGCAAGCTATCCCTGCAATATTAATTATCAATGGGTAGTAGATAGTATGTATTATTCTGGGGCCACTGTAATCGTAAATAATCTAGCGGATGGAATGCATATAGTTAAACTAAAAATTCCTTCAATTAATTATAATAAATATACTTATATAGACACTATTTATAATGTAGGTAATTTAAAAATAAACTTAGGGAAAGATAGTATCAATTGTTATGGTAATCCCATCGTATTCAAAGCAAAAACTATAGGAGGAGTGCCACCCCTTCATTACAAATGGAGTACAGGAAGTCCCGCAGATACGTTGGATAGTATTTGGTTAAATGGCACTTATACCACGCAACTTACTTGCAAAGTAACCGACAGTACTGGATGTATGGTAAGCGATGATGTTATTACAACTGCGGTGTTTAATCCGACAATAAATTTAGGTGCAGATCAACGTGAATGCTCTGGTAATAAAATTACATTTACAGCTCCGGCTAACTTGGTGCAGTATAGTTGGAAAGATTTGAATACTAATACTATTATATCCTATAATAATTCTATAGTTACGGATAGTACCTTAAAGGTGGTATGTTATATAACCGATAAAAATGGTTGTGTGGGCAAGGATACTGTTTCAGCTAATTTTAATCCTGCTGTTAAAATTGATGCAGGTCCCGATTTGGTGGTTTGCAGCGATGATACCATTCATATTATTGCCAAAGGAAATGGAATAAAGGAATGGACTTATAATAGTTCAAAAACATATACGGGCGATACGCTTACTTTTATTCCCGATTCAAAAACAGTATGGATAAAGGCTACGGAAGTATTATATAATTTGGCTTGTGAAGATACCGATGAAGTTTATATTACCGTAAATCCCCGCCCAAATTTTTTATTGGGAGACACGTTTACTGTTTGTAAAAAGTTTTCGGCATATATACAAGCACAGGGGAGTGCCCAGTACAAATACTTATGGTCAACAGGCGATACAGGGCAAAACTTGTATGCCTCTGCACCTGGTGAGTATTCTTTAACTGCTACCAATATGTACAATTGTAATACTACTAAATTCACCCATCTCTTGAATTTTACCGAACCTGTTTTTAATTTGCAATTATCTAATGATACACTGTATGCAAACTCCAATCAACAATTTAATAAGTATAGTTGGTATTTAGATAGTCAGTTTTATGCTACCACATTTATCAATCGTTTATATATTAGCCAGTGGGGTTCCTACGTAGTAAAAGTAACCGATTCTCATGGCTGCATAGCAGCCTCGCCTATCTATACCATTGCTTCTGTAGGCGAAGTAAATACCCTTTCAGGTTTCAAAATCTATCCCAACCCCTCCATCGGCATATATTATATAGAAAGTAATAATCCATTGAATGATTTAACGATTTATGATTTAATGGGAAGGAAAGTATATAATAGTTCTTCTACTAAAAATATCATTGATTTAAGTGAGCAACCCGAGGGGATATATTTGTTGCAGTTGAATAGAAGTATATGGTATAAGTTAAGTAAACTATAATAATACATGAGAAAAATTTTACTTATTATTTTTACTTTAGGTATGGGATACCAAACCCATGCTACGCATTTTTTTGGAAGTGATATATATTATACACAAGTAGGTAAAGATACCTTTGATGTGTTTGTAGCATTTTATAGAGATTGTAAAGGAAATGCAATAGGGGCACCACCTGTAGATGTGACAGGGATTGGTTGTTCATATTCTAAGTCGTGCAATCTAACACAAGTAAGTTGTAATAATGTTACCCCTGTATGCAAAACATCATGCACAAAGTGCAGCGATACCAGTTGCAATAACGATGGTTATCCAAATGGAGTGAACAATAAATGTCCTTTCGCTTATGGATTTGAAAAAGTATTATATAAAACCAGAATAATCTTTTCCAATACACAATGTTGCAAATTTAGGATTGACTTAACTGCATGTTGTACGAGCCTGTATGGTAATATTGGGTCAAGTGCACTATATACATATACTGATTTGAACAGATGTTTACCTAGGGCAAATAGTTCCCCCGTTTTTAATTCGGATAAGGTTCCCATTCTTTCTGTTAATACCTGTGCTAGGCTCGATTGGGGGGCGACAGACACCATCGATCACGATTCCATATCCTATCACTTAAGTAGTGTCTATGATTCATATAATTCACCTGTTAGCTATTATGGTTCCTATTCTTATCGCAGCCCTTTATCCTATAGTGGTTTCCCAAGCAAGATAGTAAATTCTGCAATATGTAAAGGTTTTTTTATAGATTCTACAACAGGACTGATATTGTTCAAACCCACCAAACAAGAAATTGCAATGGTTGCAATAGAATTGAAAGAATGGAGAAAAGATACTACAGGAAAAAAATGGGTAAACATTGGCATGACAAGGAGAGATATGCCTGTTGTTATTACAAGTGCATATTCTTCCAATAAAGCACCTAATCTGGCAGATACAACTATAGAAGTATGTGCGGGTGAGCAAATTTGTATAAAAGGTATTTCGTCGCACGATTCTGATACTTACGATTCTGTTACATTAAGCTGCGTGCATAATATAAAAAATGCCACTTTTAAATCTTATTATAATAATAGCAAGCATCAAATGTTCGATTTTTGTTGGCAACCAAACGATAGCGATACTGTTAATGCTGTATATAGGTTTTGGGTAACAGCTACCGATGACGCATGTCCACTACCGGCAGTATTTACCAAAGAGTATTCAATTAAATTAGATAAAAAACCTACAGCAAAGTATTCCATTACTAATTTAGGTTGTGGTAAATATTATTTAAGTGTGTATGGTACAAATAAAAATGCAAGCAAAAATGAAATATATAGTTTTAAATGGATAGTGCCCTCACTTCCTGATTCGATTCGTAAATCGAAGGCTGGATTGTATTATTTTACGAAAACGGGTAATTGGCCCATACGTCTTGAAGTAATATTAAATGGGAAATGCCCCGTTATATATGAGGATACTATTCATGTAGTATCTGTTCCATTTTCTGTAAACCTCGGCCCTGATCTCAATTTTTGTGGAAAGGGCACAGCCCTATTGCAAACACAAACTTCTACCAATGGTCAGTTCACCTATCAATGGAATAAAGGAACTGCTGTTGATACTTTGTCTTCTTATATATATTCTACCAATACAAAAAGTGATGTTGCGTGTAAAGTAACTGATACTTTTGGCTGTGTAGCAAGCGATACGGTTACTATAAATATTTACTCTTTGCCCCAAATCAATTTGGGAAAAGATAAAATGCTATGTGCTGGAGATAGCGTTGCTTTAGATGCGGGCAATAATAAGGGAAATATAAAAAAATATCAGTGGTATGATATCGCTAAGGGTGCTACCATAGATTCAGTACGGCAAATAAAAATATATAAAACCGCCACTATAGTGTGTAGTATAGCAGATACCAATTTATGTACGCAGTCGGATACTGTATCTATTATAGTGTTTCTGCCTCAACAAAATAGTTTGTTGAGGGTGCATGATACTATTTATGTGAGTTCGTCAAATCCAGTAAAACAGTATGATTGGTGGTTTAACTATAGTTATTTGCAAACCACAATGCAGAAGTTTATTGTAGCAAAATCTGTTGGGCATTATCAAGTAACAGTGATTGACACCAATGGGTGTATCGATACTTCACAAAGCATTCTTGTCTCCGCTTTGTATTCAGATGTTAAAGATATACATTATTTGAATAATATAAATATATATCCCAACCCCTCCACCGGCATATATTATATAGAAAGCAATACTATATTGAATGATTTAACGATTTATGATTTAATGGGAAGGAAAGTATATAATAGTTCTTCTAATAAAAATATAATTGATTTGAGTTCGCAAGCTGAGGGTATTTATTTGTTGCAGATTAATGGAAATGTGTGGATACGGTTGAGCAAAATTTAAGCAGGGCAACTTTTGTGGGCAAACTGTAGTCATGCTTTATATCTAAATTAAAACGTTATGAAATATTTTTTACGAATTGTTATAGCAATAGCTTTTGTTGTAGTCAGCAAATTCACTTTTGCCAACCATGGTGCAGGTTGCGATATACAGTTTTCTTATCAAAATAAAGATTCCGTGGAAGTGCTTGTTTCTATGTATAGGGATTGCAAGGGTATAAGTCTTGGTGCAATTACGCTGGATATAGCTGGAATAGGCTGCAGTTATTCTGCTTCGTATACCTTGCAGCAAATTTCGTGTGGAGATATCACCCAAGTTTGTAAAAAATCTTGTTCCAAATGTGACAGGTCTAGCTGTAATTCATACGGCTATCCAAATGGTAGTAACGCCGGTTGTAATTTCCCTTATGGTATGGAAAAAATTGTTTTCAGGAAAATGGTGGACTTAACGGGTACCAATTGTTGTAAAATTAGATTTGCGGTTAACCAGTGTTGTAGAAGTACTGCTTTAACAACTTGTTGTAGTGGCGACAATTTATATAACTATGCTGAAATAGATCGATGCACTGCACCACAAAATACATCGCTTCAATTTGGTGACGACTTTACCCAAATGATATGTGCAGGTAATTGTACCGCAATCAATTTAGGAGGCATAGATACAGTAGATCATGATTCCATATCCTATCATTTAAGTGGGGCATTGAGTGCGTATGGTACTAGTTGCACCTATAATGGGTCGTATACTTATATGTCGCCATTGTATTATGATAGTTTTCCAAAAATATATAAATATAACCCGCTTAATTGTAAGGGATTTTCGTTGGACGTAAACACAGGCATATTGAATTTTAAACCCAAACAACAACAAACAGTTGTAATAGCTATGGATATAAAAGAGTGGCGAAAAGATACCAACGGAACCATGGTGCAAGTGGCACTTACCCGCCGAGATTTGCAATTGATTATAGTGGCCAATTGTACCAATAGGTCTCCCTCGTTACAAACTGCAGCTACGGTAACGGGTTGTGCGGGCGATATGATATGCTTTAAGGGGATTAAATCATCCGATCCTGATTCAAAAGACACGGTGATGTTGAAATATTTTGGGGATTTACACGGAGCTGTATTCACGCCTAAATTTAATAATAGCAAGAAGCAGGAATTCGACTTGTGCTGGCAAACAGATTCGACCGATGCCTCGAAAACGCCTTATTTTTTTACGGTTACGGCAACCGATAACGCATGTCCACTTGCAGGTATTTATACAAAATCATTTAATATTAAAGTGGGCAGTCGCAAGCCTGTTGTTACCCGTAAAATTACACATATTGGCTGCGGCAAAGTGAAATTGGAAGTGCCCGCTACCAATGCAACTGCACAAGACAGTTTTACCTATGTATGGATGGTGAATGGCGTTTGGCGTAACGGTAAAACTGCCACTGCAAATATTAATTATGATAGCACAGGGGTTATTATGCTTACAGTTAACAATGGCGGATGTATAGCAGTATTCTACGATACTATATATATTCCTGCTCGATTGAAGTTGGACTTAGGTGCGGATACTGTGCTATGCAGGGCAAGCAGCCTGACCTTGCATGCAAAAGCTAAAAATGGATTTCCACCTTATCAGTACCAATGGCAAACAGGGAATGCGGGAGACACTTTAGATACTTACACTAAAAATATATATGCTACTTCTGCCTGTATTTGTAAAGTAACCGATAGTGTGGGATGCCAAACTTATGATACTATTTTGGTGCAGATATATAATAATACTTTTGTGAATGCAGGGCCAGATCAAGCCAAGTGTTTGGGAGATACGATTGCTTTTGCTATTACAGGTGTATATACTTCTTATAAGTGGATTGATGCGAGCAATAACATCGTATCGAATAATAGATATTTGTATACTACACAAAAAGGTAATTATATTATACAAGTAGTCGACAGTATAGGGTGCATTCAATCAGATAGCGTTTCTGCGGGCTTCTATATTCCCAAACAAGTAAATGTGAGCGACCAACGCAAATGCAATAATGAGGTAATTACTTTTGATGCCGGCTCAGGTTTTAAACAATATACTTGGATAGATTATAATAGCCAACAAATGTTTGGGAATACACAAACTTATGCATTTACAAGTCCGCAAAAATTTATGATTACCACAGCTGATTCCAATAACTGTATAACTAGCGACACCGCGGCTGCTCTGTTCAATCCAGCGATTGTTATCTCACATACATATCCAAAAATTATTTGTAAATATGATACCATACAACTACAGGCATGGGGAGCAGGTTATATAGAATGGCGAGATATTGCCGATACCACTTTATTATATACTGGCGATACAGTCTATCATAGTTTTGATAAAAACACGAAGTTTGTTTTGAAAGGCTATACTACTTCCAATCAAGTTACCTGCCAAGCGATGGATACCATTGATATTCATGTATTGCAAATTCCACAGGTATTTGTTCCTTCCCAATATATAGTATGCCATGGTGAGTACGCACTTATTTCCATATCTGCTAGTGCTCAAAAGTATTATTACAAGTGGAGTACAGGCGATACTACAAGTTATATACAAGTGAGTACACCGGGTTTATATACGCTAACTGCAACAGATTCGCTGGGGTGCAAATCTATTTCCACAACTCACCTAACTAACTACCCTCTGCCCAATTTAAGTATTTCTTTTTTAAATGATACTTTGTACAGTTCTTATACAAATTCACAACTTTATACTTGGAACAGAGATAATGTATTTGATGTAATTACAATGACACCCTCGTTTTACGTAAAACAGATTGGTGATTATAAAGTTATTATAAAAGACAGCAATGGTTGTTATGATACTTCTGCCACACTAAAAGTAACAACACTAAAAAGTAGTATTGCAGAAGCTAAATCATTTGATGGTGTCAAAATATACCCCAACCCTTCTACAGGAATATATTATATAGAAACGAATCAATCGATTACTGATTTAAATATATATGATATGATGGGAAGAAAAGTATATAATATTTCTGCCGACAAAAATATAATTGATTTAAGTTCCCAACCCGAGGGGATTTATTTGTTGCAGGTAAATAAAAATATTTGGATAAAAGTAATTAAATATTAATGTATTTATCTTTAGGAAAGTTATAAACTTTCCTAAAGATAAATTGTTAGATTTTTTTTGCTGATAGCAAGATGATTAGGTTTTGAATTTTACAATCTAGCTATGGGGAATTAAATTTTGTATGAAACTATTTCGTCATTTTCCCCATAAATCAAAAAAGTTTTTTCTCAATCAATTGCCTTTGTTCTTAAGTTTGCGGGCAAAAGCCACATAATAAAACAGCAACACATGGCAAAAAATTTAGTAATAGTCGAATCACCAGCCAAGGCAAAAACCATAGAAGGCTACTTGGGTGCGGATTTCAGCGTAACGTCATCGTTCGGACATATACGTGACCTTAGCAAAGAAGAAGAAGCAGTAGACATCGCAAATAATTTTAATCCCCACTACGAAGTGCCCGCCGATAAAAAGGATGTGGTTGCCCGATTGAAAAAAATGGCCAAAGAAGCTGAAACAGTTTGGCTAGCGACTGACGAAGACCGAGAAGGGGAAGCCATTTCCTGGCATTTGGCCGAAGTGCTCGGACTTAATATACAAGCAACTAAACGGATTGTGTTTCATGAAATTACAAAACATGCAATCTTGGAAGCCATAAAAACTCCACGTACTATCGATGTTAATTTGGTAAATGCCCAACAAGCAAGAAGAATATTGGACAGGCTGGTAGGTTTTGAACTATCGCCTGTGCTTTGGAAAAAAGTAAAACCAAGTCTTTCTGCCGGTCGTGTGCAATCGGTTGCCGTGCGATTAATTGTGGACAGGGAACGCGAGATTCAAAATTTCCAATCCAATTTCCAGTTTAAAATTACTGCAGAGTTTACTTTAGATGGCGGCAAAAAACTACTCGCCGACCTTCCCAAAAGATATGATACCCGCGAGCAAGCAATGGCTTTCTTAGAAGGCTGCAAAAATGCCGCTTACTCCATAGAAAATTTAGAAACCAAACCAGCCAAACGCTCGCCAGCTGCACCTTTCACCACCAGTACTTTGCAACAAGAAGCAGCTAGGAAATTAGGTTTCCCAGTGGGCATGACCATGCAGGTCGCACAACGCTTATATGAAGCAGGTCACATTACTTATATGAGAACTGATTCTGTGAATTTAGGAGAGATGGCTATGGAAGCATCGAAAGCGGAGATTGAAAAAAGTTATGGTAAAGACTATTCACATAGCAGAAAGTATACTAACAAAAGTGCCGGAGCACAAGAGGCCCACGAAGCTATACGCCCAACTTATTTCGAGAACAGCGAGGTGGAAGGCAGCAGCCAAGAAGTAAAGTTATATAGCTTGATTTGGAAACGTGCCATTGCATCGCAAATGAGTGATGCACAATTTGAACGCACCGTTGCAACAATAAATATATCAACCCAAAAAGAAAAATTTACCGCAACAGGTGAAGTTTTGAAGTTCGATGGTTTCCTAAAAGTATATATGGAAAGCAAGGACGATGAAGAGGATGATGAAGCTACAGGAATGTTGCCACCACTAAAAGTGGGTGAGGTTTTAAACTTGAAAGAAATTAATGCCATACAACGTTATGGTCGCCCAGCACCACGATATACAGAAGCAAGTTTGGTGAAAAAATTAGAAGAGAACGGCATCGGTCGTCCTTCTACTTATGCCCCAACAATTTCTACAGTTCAGAAACGCGGCTATGTATTAAAAGAAGACAGACCCGGCAAAGAGCGTGAGTTTGAAACATTAACTTTAGCTAAAAATAATATTGCCTCTGTAGTAAAAATGGAAAACTACGGAGCGGAGAAAAGCAAACTTTTCCCTAGTGATATAGGAACCGTGGTTACCGATTTCCTAATCAAACATTTCGACAAAATAATGGACTACCAGTTCACTGCCAAAGTGGAGCAGGAGTTTGATGAAATAGCGGAAGGCAAAGTGAAATGGCAGCAAATGCTCAAAACATTTTATACCCCATTTCACGAAACTGTTATACTAACAACCGAAACTGCCGAGAGACAAAAAGGCGAAAGAGTATTGGGAACACACCCAGTTACGGGCGAAAAAATTACCGCACGTATCGGTCGCTATGGGCCACTGGTGCAGATAGGTGGAGAAGACGAAGAACAAAAACCCAAGTTTGCAAACTTGCGACAAGGGATGATGATAGAAACAATTACATTGGAAGAAGCTTTGGAATTATTCAAACTTCCAAGAATAGTTGGAGAATATGAAGGCAAAGAAATTAAAGCAAACAGTGGACGATTCGGGCCGTATTTGCAGCATGAGGGTAAATTTATTTCTATCCCAAAAACAGATGATCCGATGACGATTACGGATGAAAGAGCATTTGAACTGATAGAAGAAAAACGCAAAAAAGAAGCAGAAAGATTGATCAAAGCATTTCCTGAAAATCCCGACATGCAATTACTCAACGGCCGTTGGGGGCCATACTTAGCCGTAGGAAAAGAAAACTACAAACTACCCAAAGGCTCCGATCCTAAAACCATGACCTACGAAGACTGTATGGTAATAGTGGAGCAAACACCAGCCAAACCCGGAAAGAAAGCAGCATTTAAAAAAGCCGAGGCGGCACCCGTAAAAGCAGCACCCAAGAAAAAAGCAACTGCCACAAAGAAAACCACCACAAAAAAGAAATAATCGTAAGGTCATGCCATGGCGTGACCCAGCCAAAATAGATATATGATAGACGAACGTGAAATACATTCGTTGGTGAAATTGCTCGACGACCCCGATGCGGAAATATCTTCCCACATCGAACAAAAGTTAATGTCGTATGGTGGGCAGGTGGTACCGTTCTTAGAGAATGAATGGGAAACATGTTTCGATGCTTTATTACAACAAAAATTAGAAAACCTAATTAGCCGCATACAGTTTGATGCAGTAAAAACAGAATTGACAGCTTGGTATGCAAATGATGGAGAAGATTTATTGCATGGCGTTTTTATAATTGCCAAATTCAAATATCCTGAGCTTGAAGAGAAAACATTATCAAATCAAATTGATAAAATAAAATTAGATGCTTGGTTGGAATTAAATTATGATTTATCGAGCTTAGAAAAAACAAAAATATTAAACCATGTATTATATGATTTATATGGTTTTCAATCGAACACACAGAATTATCATTCTCCCAATAATTCTTTTATAAACCAAGTGTTGGAGAGCCGCAGGGGCAATCCTGTTTCGTTAAGTGTGGTATATCAGTTGGTGGCACAGCGGTTAAATATTCCTATATATGGGGTTAATTTGCCACAGCATTTTGTATTGGCCTATCGTGATGATTCGGGATTGGAAACAGTACATTCTATACACGATACTGTTGATTTGGATAACTTGAATAGGGGACAAATATTATTCTATATAAATGCTTTTAACCATGGTGCTGTATTGTCGTTGAGCAATTTGGAACAATTTGTAAAACAATTGAATTTGGAATTAGACCCCAATTATTTTATACCTTGCAGTAATATAGATATAGTAAAAAGAATGCTTCGAAATTTATTATTTTCTTATGCTCAGAATAAAGATAAAGATAACGAGCAAGATGTAAAACAAATGCTTAATATATTGGGAGAGCCTGATATATCAGCATTTAGAGGCGGTTCAGAAGAGAATGAAAATGACAGTGACAACCATGGGGATGAGGATGAATAATATAATACTTCAAAAATAAATTATATATAAATTGTCGGTAATTGAAAATATAAAGCAAACCATTGGCAGGTTCTACTTAATGCGGGACAGGGCAGAAAATGTGCAACGCTTTACCCAACATTTTAGTGAAGTAAAAACCATTGGTATATTATATGAAGCCACCCGTGAAAATATGGAGATTATAGGCAAGTATGCCAACAAATTACGCAACGAAGGAAAAACTGTTTTCATGTTGGGATATTTCCCCTACAAAGAACTTACTTTTGATGTAAATTTTACCATGCACAGTGAATATATACATCGCCAAAACCTTTTGTGGAAGGGGCTTCCCAAGCACGATGCAGGTATTAAGTTTAAGAATGATAGTTTCGATTTATTGCTCAATTTATATACCGATGATATATTGTCATTGTTTTATATATCACTCCATTCAAAAGCAAAATTTAGAATAGGAAAATTCGAAAAAATAAATGTACAGTTTTTCGATATGATGGTTGATATGAAAGTGCAACCCGAACTTCCGCAACTTATTAAAGAAATAGATTATTATATACATAAATTATGAGTTTTAATTATACAGGAACAGGTATAGCATTGGTTACACCTTTTACCGCAAACAATGAAGTAGACTATGATGCATTGGGCAAACTAATTGACCATGTAATTAATGGTGGTGTAGAGTATTTGGTAGTATTGGGTACTACTGGAGAATCGGCCACATTAAGTAAAGACGAAAAGAAAAGTATATATAAGTTTGCCGTAGAAGCCAATAACAAACGTGTAAATATGGTTGCTGGAATTGGTGGAAACAATACAGCCGAATTATTAGAAACAGCCAATAATTTTGATTATAATGGTTATGATGCGGTTCTTTCTGTAAGTCCTTATTATAATAAACCCAACCAAAACGGAATCTACGAACATTATAAAGCTTTTGCCAATAATAGTCCGTTGCCGGTTATTATATACAATGTGCCTGGCCGCACGGGTTCTAATATCTCCGCCGAAACACAATTACGTTTGGCCAATGATATAAGTAATATAGTTTGCACCAAAGAAGCATCTGGAAATTTTGAACAATGTATGGATGTGATTAATAACAAACCTGCAAATTTTAAAGTAGTATCGGGCGATGATGCAATTACCTTGTCACTTATAGGAGCAGGAATGGATGGCGTAATCTCCGTAATAGGGAATGCCTACCCTCGCCAATTTTCTGATATGGTACGTGCAGCCCTAGCCAACGATTATGAAACAGCCAGAAACTTGCACTACAAAGTATATGAACTCAGCAAACAAATATTTGCCGAAGGAAGCCCAGGCGGAATAAAATATATATTAAAGAAACTGGGAATTTGTGGCGATGCTGTTCGCCTACCCTTATATAAAATCAGTCCCGCACTGGAGCAAAAAATGGATGCATTGATGGCAGAAGTATGATAAAGGTAATATATGCAAATTGTCAGTCTGAAGGCTGTCAGTCTGAGCTTGTCGAAGACGACGTTCGGAGGAGCACTCATAAAATTTGCCAATGCTTCGATAAGACTCAGCATGACAAATTTGGGCGACGTGGAAATCCCTATACACAAACGTCATTGCGAGGAGGAACGACGAAGCAATCTCAAAAGAAGCACGTTTCTCCTGAGATTGCTTCGTCACCCCTCCGCACAACCAACGCTTCGCTCCTCGCAATGACGGTGTTGTTGTTTTTTTCTTTATTAGCTAAGGTTGGTTTTTCACAAAAAGATACAGCATTTAAATCTCCAGATACAACAGTTGTTGAACCTTCGACCGACCTCATAAAACTGTCAGATTCACTAAGTCTTTCACAATTCTACAGAATTCAAGACCGCGATTACAGAAGTATTTCGCGAGTTGAATATAGATATGTTCAACCAGAACCCAAAGAGGTATCAACTTATACAAGTACCAATAATTTTTTATATCATTATTTTGATAGATATGAGATTCTTTCAGGGAAAATTTCACCAGAAGTATTTTCAGCCGTGAAACCTTTTTTCAGAGTTGCATATACTAATAGCCGCTTGAGAAAAGCTAACGAAAATTGGGGTGATGAAAGGGATAAATATAATAATCGAGATGATGCTAACTTTAAATATATTCAGAACGAATGTGTAGATGCAAGTAATAGATTTTTAGATTATGATAAAAAGAAAATATTAAACAGCTTCTACAAATACTACAATTCTCAATTCTTCGCTGTCCAACAAAAAGATTTCTCCATGTTCATCAACCCCGTCCTCAGCTTCGGAGTTAACAACGAAAATCAAAAAAGCAATCTCTTCACAAATACTAGGGGAATAGAGGTTCGCGGAGCCATCAGCAACAAAATAGGTTATTATACTTTCCTTACCGATAACCAAACGTAC
>JANYDJ010000234.1 GCA_025363675.1 Flavobacteriaceae bacterium
TTATTCTTTAAAGGAGATGTTGATACCGCCTATTTAGCAACCAAGGTGGATTCTCAACACGCATTACAAATTGCTTATCTTTGCAGCTTAAAACAATACCAAATAAATTTATGAGTGACGAAAATTTAATACAAGAAGAAAACACAAGTCCCTTAAAAACTTCTTTAATTGTGGGAGGAATTTTGGGCGTGTTCATGCTACTATATAATTATATTTTTATATGGACTGGCGACATGAAAGATATGGAAGGTAATAAAATATATAGTTATATACAATATTTTATTATACTGGGTTTTGGATTAGCCGCAATTAAAATACACCGCGATAAAAATCTGGGTGGAGAAATTAGTTATGGAAAAGCATTTGTTACCTCTTTGCTTACGGTACTTTGGTTTTCTATTATAGTGGCTGCATTTACTTACTTCTATTTTAAATTCAATCCTGAAAAAATTGATGAAATTATGCGTGAGGGAATGAAATCGATGGAGAAAAAAGTAGATAAAGGCGAAATGAGCGAAACCGATTTTGAACATGCCAAAAGCTTTATGCAAATGATAAACGGCCCTATGCCTATGGCGTTTTTCTCGTTTATGGGATGCATACTCCCGGGTATTATCACCTCACTAATTGCCGCTGCTTTCCACAAGCTTATTAAACCCAAAAAAGTATGAGCGAAGAGAAACCGCAATTGATATCACCCATGGGCACCGCATTAAAATTTGGATTAGCCATGGGAATTTTGCTTACTATATATTTTTATTTTACTACTCAAAAAGCTATCTCTGATAAAGAAAATTCGGCACAGACCAATATATTATTTATTATAATGATTCTAGTTCCAATAGTTTTGGCTATTATGGAACACCGTCGCAAGTTTGTAAGTAAAATCATGCGTTTTTCAGAAGCACTTGGTGCAGGTGTTATTACTTCTTTTATAGGTGGTATTGTATTTTCTATTTTTATTGCAAGCTATTCTTATATGAATCCTGATGTGATGGCACAACTTGCAGCACAAGCCAATCAAACAAAAGCTACAGAAGGACTTATAACAAGCGATGTGGGGAAATCAATAGGTTCAGGATTTTTTTACTTTGTTGCTACATTCTTTCTTGGTTTTTTATTATCATTAATTTCGTCATTATTTTTATTTAAACGTAAAGCCTAATGTTGGATATATCTATTATAGTACCCGTATATAACGAAGATGAATCGTTGCCCGAACTTTCTGCATGGATTAAAAGGGTATTGGACGAACATAAACATAGTTACGAAGTGATTATGATAGATGATGGAAGCACAGATAAAAGTTGGGAAGTGATTAATAAACTTCACCAAGAAAATAACCATATAAAAGGTATACAATTTCGCAGAAACTATGGCAAATCTGCAGCACTAAATGTAGGTTTCCAACATGCCAATGGTAAGGTAGTAGTAACTATGGATGCCGACTTGCAAGACAGTCCCGACGAACTTCCCGAATTATATAAAATGATTATAGACGGCGGTTTCGATATAGTGAGCGGATGGAAAGCAAAACGCTACGATCCTATAACCAAAACCATTCCCACCAAATTATTTAACTGGGCCACACGCAAAATGAGCGGCATAGAACTGCACGATTTTAATTGCGGACTTAAAGCATACAAACACGAAGTAATAAAAAATATAGAAGTATATGGCGAAATGCACCGCTATATTCCAGTAATAGCCAAGTGGGCCGGATTCAAAAAAATTGGTGAAAAAGAAGTAGTACATCAGGCACGAAAATATGGGGTTACCAAATTCGGTCTATCGAGATTTATGAATGGATTTTTAGATTTGCTCAGCATCTTTTTTGTAGGCAAATTTGGCAAACGCCCCATGCACTTTTTTGGCTTTATGGGCGGGCTTTCTTTTTTGATAGGATTTATATTAACTATCAAATTAATTTGGGACAAAGTATACGCCTCTATACAAGGGTACACCGTTCGCGATATTGTAGACAAGCCTTTGTTTTACTTAGCACTTACCGCTATTATAATTGGTGTGCAATTGTTCTTAGCAGGCTTTATTGGCGAACTGGTTTCACGCAATAGCAGTGAGCGGAATTATTATGCTTTGAAAGAAAAACTGGGGGTTTAAAAACTATCCAGTGTAAATTTTACATCATTGATATAGGAAGCGTATCGTGAAAAATTACTATTATACATGTGGGGACCCTTTATCTGTATAATTTCGGAACAAGTACTTAGCAAATAAAAATCGAGTAGGGTTCTTCTCAATACAAGTTCATCGTCATTCTGGTCTACATGGCCTATGCCCTCATCCATAATAGTAGTAGTGGCAAGTTGTTGGTCGCTCAAATTATTTTTAATATGATTTAAAAAGGTAACTGAATCAGAAAAAACATAATAATGCTTAAACTCTTTTTGGGTAATCACCTTTAATATATGTTCGGTGCATTCATTTATTAAATCGCTCTTTTCTGTTTCAGTAAGATTGTGAACAGTGGTATCTTTAAAATCGCCCAGCGAAGAGGTAAACCTTAAATGAATACCACAACTATTTTCATTACCTTTAATTTTTTGCTTAAAATCGGTATAATAAGTATCGAATGAAAATAATTGATGAAACTCTTTGCCCCAAGCCTGTGCACTAACTTTCTTATCAGCATAATCATTCAATAATTTAAGATAATCTTGGTTACAATATATATGATATTGCGATAATTTATTATTTGAAAATATATGAAGCAGTTTTTGCTTTTTGGCATACATAATATCGTTTAAGAAAATGGGTTTTACCGATTTTTTATTATAATATATTTGACTATCATCAGCATAAAACTTCTGATCAATATGCAGGAATTTATCTAAGTTAAAATATCCTGGTGCTATATGTATTTTAAAATCGTATCCCAATTTATCGGCCAACGATTTTACACTTATCATTCCTTTTAAGCGATCTACCAAACCACCATGCATAATCTTTCCGTCAAGCATTACTATTAATTCTGTCTTTTCAAATAGGTCAATGGTTTCAGTACGGGTATAATACTTTTTTAGTTCCCTTTCCCTAACGAAACGTCTTAATTTATTTTTTATCTCTTTTAGCATGGCTTGGTATCGTTGCAAATGTAGTATAAATATTTAATTTATTCTAAAAACCTTTGCTTAAGCTCTGCCGTTGGTATCATACAACTGTCTTGCTTGCCAAATAATTTATATCTCGATTTGGCTATCCTGTTATAAAAAAAATCTCTGATAAATTTGGGCACAATCACTAAAGCATATAATAGTTTCCACCCTCCTCCCAATTTTTTTAATACCCTTAATATAGCTGACGAACGCAAATAGCATTGGTCTCCATCAATATATACAAATGAGTTAAAATCATTGGTGGGTAAATTAAATTTTTTTAGCAATGCCTGCCCTGTTTTTGACTGTAGCGACGTGAATCTGAATTTGGCAGTGGGGTCTCTTTTTATAATAAACTGAACTGAGCTATTACATAAATTGCACACACCATCGAACAATATAATAGGAAAATTATTTTCCATCTTTTATAATATCTTTTAATGCTGCATCAATGGTAGGAAATTTGAAGGTGAACCCAGCTTTTACTAACCTCTCAGGCAATACCCAGCGACTTTTCAATATCAGTTCGGTTTGTGTTTTTATAATTACGGCCCCTATTTCTAGCAACCATTTGGGCGAAGGTAAACCTATTTTCACATTCATGATATCTCTGAATGTTTTCATCAAAATTTTATTTTTTATGGCATTGGGCGATGCACCATTAAATGCCCCATTTAGCTCGTGATGTTGTTGAAAAAATAAAACCATTTGGTATAAATCTTCTATATGCACCCAACTGAACATTTGGTTTCCGTTGCCTTGCTTTCCACCCAAACCAAATCGAACTAAATTGACTAAAGGTTTTATGGCTCCTCCCTCTTTCCCCAAAACTATAGTCATACGCAATGCAACTTTACGGGTATGTGGAAGCTGGAACGAAAAGAATATTTCTTCCCATTGTTTCACAATTCCCACTGAAAAACCTGTACCTACTTCTCCCCTCTCCTCCGTCATTCCATGGTCTTCGGCATGTCTATACAAAGTGCCTGAACTGGAATTGATCCAAAGCGGTGGTGGATTTTTGCATTGCAATACGGCTTCCCCTAAAGCTTGGGTAGTATCGATTCTCGATCTTAAAATTTCTGCTTTATTTTTTTGTGTATATCTGCAATCAACCGATTTTCCAGCAAGGTTAATCAGCATTTCAGCACCGTCTATGGCCGCGATAATGGCATCAGTATTACCCCATGGCACATGATTGGATTGTCTTGAAATAATGATTATATCATATCCTAATTTTTTAAATTGCTCTGCAAAATATTTGCCTACAAATCCGGTTCCTCCTGCTAGTACAATTTTCTTTTTCATCCTATATTATTTTATTCCCCACTGTGGCGGGGTTATTGGGAATTTAGTGCTCTACTTTTTGCAATATTGTTTCTGCAATTTTTAATAAGATACAAAGCTAATGCGATTTGGTTTAAGATTGGAGAAAATAGAATTAATTTCTTAGTTGGCAAAAATTATATCAATTAATTTTAAACAGTGTGGGCTGAGATATACATCAAAATAAAAGCCCAATAACTATCAAGAGAAACATATAAAAAAAAGCCCCCCGAACTAACGAAGGACTTTTTAAAATAAAAACCGCATTCCCTATTATTTTGGAATCACATTAAAATTAAGTGTGATTATATAATCATTTCTTACCGCATCCTTATTGCAATTGCCCGGTTTGTGAGAGCCTTTCATGGTTGAGTCTTTTGGCTCGGCAGGTGGCGTTCCGTTTCCTTCAACTGTAGAAATTACCACTTTGTCGGTTCCTACATAGCCACTGTCAGGAATATATTGATATACTAGTTTTCCAAGTGAATCGGCCGCTAATATGCTCAACTTGCCATGTGCGGGCGGTGTGGTAACTGCAAACTTGTCATTTGTATTGGTGGGTAACATATAAGTGTACGATTCTCCAACAGCTAAAGTAGCATTTTCGGTGGGCGTAAGTAGGGTCTCTGCTTTTTTGCAGCTAGGCATAAAGAACATGGCGGTGCCGGTAATTGCCAGCATTAAAATTGATTTTTTCATTGTTTTGTGTTGTTAATTGGTTTGATTGAAATTCGCCACTGCGAATAAAAAGTAGATGTTCTTTATAATAATTTTAATTGCTTTTCAAATACCATTACGGGGGTGGTTTTGAAAAGGTGGGTTCTTGAAAATATTTTTTATTTTATACTTTAGGATTTACATTTTTCCGACAAAAGGTGGAAAGACGAAAGATTAAGGATAGTATCAGGTAGGGAGTATCAGGTATCAGGTCCCGATAGCTATCGGTATTGTTGCTGCTTCTGGTAGAGGGAGTGAAAAACTAAAAATGAAAAGTGGGCTAACACCGAAGAAACCCAAGCTGTCTGAATCACGGATTATTCGGATTACACTGATTTCACAGATTTTTTGTATTCATTTTAATCCGTGTTAATCCTTTAATCAGTGTAATCCGTGATTCAGACAATGGGGCTTGTGTGAAAAAATGTATAATACTTCGTCCGGGGGAGATTGCCACGTCTCCCGTCCGCACTGTCTTGCACACTGCTCCTCGCAATGACGGGGGGGGCGGTTATTAAATAATCCTGTCCATCGCGTAATCCTATAAATCGTGATTCAGACAGTGTGGGATGTGGGAGTGCTTCAGTCCCTCCTATTCAATTTGCACCAATCGCATTCTCCACATCCCTTATCAAACTCGTGGTTTTTAATTCGAGTATATACATCTTTTATTTGTGCAGATAACATTGTAGTTTCTTCAGGAATAATATGCATCGTTTCTTCATTAAATAAACCCGTATCTTTATCAGGTTCTATAAATTGATATACTGCTTTGTCGAAGTTCCAACCGCGGCCACGGGCTTTGGGATCGTTATCTAATAATATTTTATAGAACACTGCCTGCCTCCAGTAATCGCCACCGAGTGCTAATTCTGGATCTATATTTTCGGGCTCGGGGCGTTTGAGTTTTTTCTTATCAAACTTACCCGTTTTATAATCTATAACTGTGGCTTTGCTGCCTTCAAATTCTAATTTATCTATAAATCCTTTCAAGGGTATATTGTTAAAAATAACGGCTTCCATGCGTACTTCTGTTTGTATAATTGGATTCCATTTATCTTTAAAAAAACTATGATAACGTTTTAATACATCACTTCCATATTCTATTCTGCGTTCATATTCTTCTATTACAAATTCATGTTTTCTCAAATACATTTCGAATGTAAAAAACTGTACCAGTTCTTCTGCATTGTTAAAAGTTTTTTCGTCTTTGTTTTTATTAAAGTATCGCTCCAACGCCTTGTGCACTGCGTTACCAAACGATAGGGCAGGCGAACTTCCGGTAGGCACTTTCAACAAATACATATAATAAAAACCAATGGGGCATTCTAAATATGCATTGAGATGTGATACACTTAATTTATAATCGCCCAACAGATTTTCCATTTCTTCATTGGCCAATAATTCAGGTTTGGTTTCTTTTTGTTCTTCCATCACCAAAGCCAATGCTTCTGCCAAAATATCTCCATCGGGTTCGGGGCGTTCTATTATAATACCTGCTTTTTCTACCTCAGGAACAAATCGGGTGGGGATAGATTCTTTGGCTTCGTTATCGAAATTATAATAACTCATATATAGTCCCAACTTGGCCCGGGTCATCCCCACATAAAACAAACGACGACTTTCTTCTATGGCCAAATCCTCAGTATTCACGGCCATTTGGCTTGCCTGGCGTTGGGTATGGTCTAGTATATTGGGCGGAAATTTAAACCCGTCACCTTTTCTGCCACCTTCCCAATATTTATTTACCAAGCCCACCATAAATACATATTCAAATTCTAAACCTTTACTGCTATGTGCGGTAGTAAATTTCACGCCTTTGCCTGTCCCCGTATTTAAAACTGCTTCCAAAGTTATATTATATTCGGTCATCAATTTTAAACTTTGCATAAAGCGTTCTATATTTAATCCGGGTGCTTTATGTTCTTCTATTGTTATATAATTGTGCAGTGCATGTATTTGTTGTAAATATAAATTCCGTTCTTGGTGGTGGAGTGCAAATTTCAATGCCCCTGATCGGGTAATTATATCTTCGAAAAGTTGTAACAAGGTTTTATTTGCACAAGTAGCTACCCAATGACTTATCATATCAGCCAACTTAGATGCACTTTTTTCGAAATCGCTCAAACCGCTGAACAGATTGGGTTTTTCGGGGTTTGCAATATTCTCCAATGCAATGCGAAGTGAATTAATACCACCTTTTGTTTTGGGTATTTTTTGCCACTTGGCCATAAATCGTGCTACCTCTACTGGCGGACCAAAACCTAAGAAATCTATATGTAATAATTGGAATAATAAATCATCATTGCTATGTGGTCTGTCAACTTGTGTTTTTATATAATTTAGTAATGTAATTAAATGTTGTGTAAAAGGTTCTTTTAATACATCAATTTTTCGTTGCAGGCTCACTGGTATTTCTTTTTGTTTGAAAAATTTTACCAAGTTTTCTACCTGCCGGTGCTCTCTATATATAACTGCAATTTCTTCGGGCTTTACATCTTCTTCTATCAGTTCCATAATATGTTTGGCAACGCCCGCCATCTCTGCAGTTTCGGTAGTATAATTTATTAGAACAGGCTTTTGTATATTATCAGGAAATTTCCCTTGTGCTACTAATTTTTTATCCAGCGTTTCAAAACCTGCAATGCGGGTAATACGTTCAATATTTAAATCGATTAATGCTTTCGATGCATCTAAAATATGCTGGTGGCTTCTATAATTATCTCGCAACATCACCACTTTTAAATGTGCATCATATTGCTGTTTGAAATTAAAAATATTGGCTACATTTGCACCTTGAAATCTATATATACTTTGGTCATCATCACCCACTACAAATACATTGGGATTGGGCCAGTAATTACATAGCAATTCCACCAACTGGTTTTGTGCATCATTTGTATCTTGAAATTCATCAACCAATATATATTGAAATCGTTCTTGAAAAATTCGCAAAGTTTGCGGACGATCTTTGAATAATTGCAGCACCCACAATATCATATCATTAAAATCGTAGCGGCCTATTTCTTTTAATTGTTCATTATATACAGGATATAAATTTGCCGCTGCAACCAATTGCTGCATATCGCGTTGCAGCTTTTCCATAGCGGTGGGTTTGGCATCGCCCGCATTAAATTGTTTGTACTTTTTTTGATAATAAAATTCAGAATTGCTGGTATCGCCTTCTACTTCTTTTATATATTCTGCTACTTTTTTTTCTATATAATCGGGCATCCAGTTTTCGTGTTTCATCACACCAAATAATTTCTGCAATCTACCCACATCATAATATGCTCCGCTGCCTTGTCTTTTTAAGGGATGATTGAGGGGTAATTTGTCAATCATTTTACGCAACAATTCTATCACCTCTATCTCCGTAACCGGACTCATTTCACGCATACCAAAATCGGCGGCGTGTTGTTGTATTATATCATTACAAAAAGAGTGAAAAGTTTCTATCTTTATTCGGTAAGCATCAGGACCAATTAAATGCAACAAACGTTTACGCATAGCCACCACACCGGCATTGGTATAGGTAATACATAATATATTCTCAGGTGCAGCATGGGTGGTATCCGACACCAATATGTGCCCGATACGTGTAGCCAAAATTTGTGTTTTGCCTGTGCCCGGCCCTGCAATTACCAGCACAGGGCCTTCTATTTGGTCTACCGCTTGGCGTTGGGCTTCGTT
>JANYDJ010000228.1 GCA_025363675.1 Flavobacteriaceae bacterium
GTTTAATTTCTCTATACGTTCATTCAAAGATTTACTAACTAATACAGCAGAATATCGAGGCAATAAAATAGGAAAATCTATATTGTTTGCACCAAACATTGTATATAATTGTAACCAATAAGCCAATTCTCCTGGGCCACCTGTATAGGCAATATTGGGTAAAATTATTTCTTGGTATAAAGGTCGTAAAGCCGCATTGGGCGAGAAGTTTGCGGGATGCTCTTTTATTTCTTGTATAAGTTCAGTTTCGCTCCAACTTTTGGTTTTATCATTTGTATAATACTGGTCGCCTTCTTGTATAATCCGTTCACGTTTGTTTGGCTGTAAATAGAAAAAATTAATATCACGAATATATAATTGCGGTTTGTATTTTTCTTCTACAATTGCGGTCTGTTCCGTAAGTGGTTTGTAGTTTTTATGATGAATAATATCATCAATTATATAATTTGCAAAAATACTTTTAAAAGCAGCATTGTCAGGGTCTAATACCAATAATCCCATGCTTTTAAATAGGGCATTCATTAGTTTAAAAGTGCCTTGTTTTAAATCGGAAGTATGATAATCGTTTTTTACTTTTTCTATAATACCCGATGTTTTTTCATCGTTGGCAAATAGTGTTTTTATTTCATCTAATAAGTCAGAAATACCTTCTGTATTCATCCGCCCCGTTGGCCCTTTTTGATTGGTATTCCAACTAAACTCTTTCCCAAACAAGTTCAATGATTTTATTTCATCTATATCATGGTCTTCTCCCGCCATCCAAAATACAGGAATAAAATTTTTATTAGGGAACCAAGTCTTTAGTTTTTGAACATATACAAGGCAAGTAAGTATTTTATAAATGCTATAAAGCGGCCCCGTAGCAAGGCATAGCTGATGCCCCGTAGTGATAGTAAAAGTATTTTCGTTTTTTAGTAATTCTATATTTTGCAACTGCAATTCACTTGCTGAATTGGTATAAGATTGCAATAATTGCTCTACTAATATTGCTCGATTTTCTGCTGGAAATTTTCTTTCATTGATAGTTTTCTCAAATCCTGCTTTATCGAAATAGTTATTATATAATACTTTGGTATTTTCAGTTTGGTTGATATAATCTTTAACCAAACTATTATAATAGCCTTTTTCTAAAGGACTGAACGGAATTGATTTCATGGTGTTAATTCATTCAACAATTGTTCAAGCGATATTGTTTGTTGCTCACCCACTGTCATATCTTTAACCGTATATGTTTTATTTAAACGTTCGTTTTCGCCTATAATAATTACTTTTTTCAATCCTTTCTTATCAGCATAGCCAAACATTTTTTTAGGCTTTGAGGCTTCAGGATATAGTTCGCATATAATATTATTTTGTATTAAAGTATGCTGCAGCTCAAAACCAGTTTGCACACTTTCATCATCCATTCCGCAAATAAGTATACTGTTATTTTGTATAATACTATCAGGAAATAAATTCAACTCTTCCATTACATCATATATTCTATCAGCACCAAAACTAATACCAACTCCACTAACATAAGGCAACCCGAAAATTCCTGTTAAATTATCGTACCTGCCACCGCCAGAAATACTGCCACTAAAGGTACAAGTGGGGTCAGTAACTACTGCTTCAAAAATACAACCGGTATAATAATTTAATCCGCGTGCCAAAGTAAAATCCATTTCTATATGTGCATTTTTGCATAAAGCAATCAATTGATTTAATTCATCGCACGCTGTTTTTATATGATGATTCGAAATGGTATTTTGTATTTGATTAAGTTTATCAACCGCACTTCCTGATATACCAAATACAGATAATACTTTTTCTATTTGTTCACGCTCAAATCCACGTTTGTCAAGCTCTATACGCACACCCTCCATTCCTATTTTATCAAGTTTGTCAATAGCAATTGTTAAATCAATAAATTTATCTTCTGCATTTATATATAATGCAATTCCTTGTAATAGTTTGCGATGATTTATTTTTATATGATAATGTTTTAATCCCAATTTCTCAAAAGCCATATTATATATAGAAACCAATTCGGCTTCATTATATATAGTATTGCTTCCCACCACATCCACATCGCATTGATAAAATTCTCTGTAACGTCCTTTCTGCGGCCTGTCTGCACGCCACACAGGTTGTATCTGATAGCGTTTAAAAGGCATGGGTAGGTTGTTGTGGTTCATGGCTACAAATCGTGCAAAGGGAACTGTTAAATCGTAACGCAAAGCACGTTCAGTTAATAATGGCGTAAATGATTTTCCGCCCATCATCAAATCAAATTCCGCTCTCACGTCATCTGCTTTTTTCGATTCGCCTAAACGAGAATTTAAAATTTTATATAATAGTTGATCGCCTTCATCGCCATACTTCCCAGCTAGTGTAGCAAGGTTTTCCATAGCTGGGGTTTCTATAGGTTGATAACCATGTAAAATAAAAACTTGCTCTAAAGTATTAAATATATATTTTCTTTTTTGTGCCTGAACGGGGCCAAAATCTCGAGTACCACTTGGAATAGATGCTTGCATATATATATATTAATAAAATTTTCTAAATCCCATGGTTTCTCTCACTTCTTTCATGGTTTTGTTGGCACTTTCATTGGCTTTTTCTGCACCTTGTTGGGCTACTTTTCCAAGTAAGCTAGTGTTGGCCAGCATATCATTTATTTTTTCGCGGATAGGCTGGGTATATGTAATCATATCCTCAGCCAATTGTTTCTTTAAATCGCCATAACGAATGGTTGCTTTATTATATGTTTCTGTAAAATGTTGAAGCGTGTCAGGACTAGAAACTAATTTCATTAAATCAAATAAATTTTGTACTGCCTCTGTTACCGGTTGGTTAGGTTCCGTAGGCCCAGTATCAGTAACTGCACGCATCATTTTTTTACGAATAAGTTCAGGTTCATCAGCCAAAAATATCGCATAATTCTCATTTTCAGATTTGCTCATTTTTCCTTTACCGCTTAATCCAGGAACTTTTATTAAAGTCTCTCCAAAATTAAAAGCAGATGGTTCAGGAAAAATTTCACAATTATATATTCTATTGAAACGGTTGCCAAAAGTTCTGGCCATTTCTAAATGCTGCTCTTGATCTTTCCCTACTGGAACTTTGGTAGCTTTATGTATAATAATATCAGCAGTCATTAATACGGGATAGGTGAGCAAACCCGCATTAACATTATCGGGCTGCGTTTTCACTTTTTCTTTAAATGATGCCACACGTTCCAATTCTCCTTTATATGCATTCATATTTAATATCATATAAAGTTCGGGTATCTGCGGTAAATCACTTTGTATATATAAAGTACATTTATCAGGGTCGAGTCCGCAAGCTAAATATTCGGCTAAAACTTGTTTCACGCTGTTGTGCAATCCATCGGCTGTGGGGTGTGTAGTAAGCGAGTGATAATCGGCAATAAAAAAATAGCAATCATATTGCTCCTGCATTTTCAAAAACTGCTGCACAGCACCAAAGTAATTTCCCAGGTGCAGTTTCCCTGTTGGCCTGACGCCACTTACCACAATTTCTTTTTGATTCATTGCGGCAAAATTAGTGTTAAAAACAGCAGGATTTATAATGAAGTTGCATTAAGCTAATTGAATTTTGAGAGCAAAAAAAAGCCACCCTTGTGCAGCGTGGCTTTATCAAATATTTTAGCGATGGCTTATTGTGCAGTTAATTTTTTGAGCTTTTCTTCTAACTGAAATTCGTCTCCCGAAAGGTAGCCATTGTGTTCGTCCACAATATTTCCGTTTTTATCAACCAATAACATATAGGGAATAGATGGCACACTGAGTTTTTGTTTCAACTCTTCGCTCACATCTAATAACACATCAAAGTCCCACCCTTGCGAGGCTACAAAAGGTTTTACTTTTGGCATGGTACGAGCATTATCAGTTGACACAGCTACCAGATCCACGTTATATTTTGTTTTCCAGGTATCCATTAAATCGTTAATGGCATTTATTTCCTGAATACAAGGTTTGCAGTTGGTGGCCCACAACGATATAATAGTGATGCGGCCTGTTTTACCATAATCACTCACATTTTTTTCAATACCATTAATATCTTTTAACTTTACATCGGGCAATCTTTTAGTTTGTTTAAAACTTTGCAGTGCAAAAATACCAGTGGCTAATAGACTAAGTAATATTGTTTTTTTCATGATCGTGATTTTTTGTCTTCAATTTCAATAGTGATGCCAAAGAAGCAACAAATGTAAAAAATAATATTGGCTTTGGTGCATAGTTATTGAAGTATTTTTGCAAACCAATGGTAAATATATATACAGATGGGGCTTGCAGTGGTAATCCTGGCCCTGGGGGGTATGGTGCAATTCTTACGTATAAAGAAAAAAGGAAAGAGATAAGTGCCGGATTTAAGCTCACCACAAATAACAGAATGGAATTGCTTGCTTGCATTGCAGCATTAGAACTTTTAAAAAACGAAGGAACAGAAGTAACTATATGGTCTGATAGTAAATATGTGTGCGATGCGATCAATAAAGGTTGGCTTTTAGATTGGATAAATAAAAAATTCAAGGGCAAAAAAAACCCAGACTTATGGGCACAGTTTTATAGTTTGTTTACGCAACACAAAGTAAAAATGCAATGGATAAAAGGACATGCCGGCCACCCCATGAACGAACGATGCGATCAATTAGCTGTAGCTGCTTCACAAAGTTCTAATTTGGCAACAGATAGATATTTTGAGGATAATAGAGAGGTATAGTAATAAGTGGTAAGTGGGCTGACGCTAGATAACAAGCAAGATTTGCCGCCGAATGGCCCTTATCCCTTACAACTAATATAAAAACAAAACCCCGTCAAATGCAGGGGGAACAACATTGACGGGGCAAAACCACTAACCCATTTATCAGGGAAATTCAATATTGTAACGCCCGCTATAAAAACTTGGTTACAATAAAACAAAAAATATTTTTTTGATGCAACTGTTTTATCTTTGTTATCGTTAACATTTTTTGAAGAGGTAATAGTCATATTAATTTACCATGGACGAAGCTGAAATGATAGAAGGATGCAAGAAGAGCGATAGAGTCGCACAACATAAACTATACAAGTTATATGCTGCGAAAATGTTTGCCGTTTGTTTCCGATATGCTTCCGACCGGATGGATGCTGAAGATATACTCCAAGAGGGCTTTGTGAAAGTATTTAAAGGTGTAAACAAATATTTACCGATTGGACCCTTTGGAGCATGGATTAAAACAATTATGATTAACACCGCTATCCAACACTATCGCCGCAACAAACGCAGTATAATTGATAGTGTTGAGGTTGTACCCGACAATAGTGCTGCAGAACCTGGCATTATTGAAAGCATGTCGGTAATTGAAGTAATGGATTTGGTGAATAAACTACCCGATGGTTATAAGCAAATCTTTAACTTATATGCTGTTGAAGGTTATAAACACTACGAAATAGGGGAAATGCTCGGAATAAGTGAAGGTACTTCTAAAAGCCAATATGCAAGGGCGAAAAAAAGCTTGCAGGAAATGATTGACCCAAAACCAAGAATGATAGAACAAAAGCAAAGCAATGGATAATTTCGAAAATAGTATTAGGCATAAATTAGATGATGCCGAACTTACTCCGCCAGACAATATGTGGAGCAAGATTGAGCCAGAACTGTCTCCAGAAAAGAAGAGAAGAGGAATGATATGGTTAGCATGGTTACTGCCTTTTTGTTTAATAGGTGGCGGCACCATTATATATTTGGTAACGCCCAACTCTTCAAAAACCCTTATATCGCTAGAACCTTCCAATCATAGTCAAGTTGCCCAACCAACTATGGGTATTACTCCTCCATCAAAATTAGATTTTTCTGATAAGCCAAGTAATGGTTACAACGTTATCAATAATAATAATAACAGGTTAATAGGCGGGGTGCCCAATTTTCCTGTATCACCCGATTTAATTCCTTCATTTTCTTACTATACCGATGTTGTAAATCTATATAATATCAAGAGCGTTTATTTTAATACCTTCCTTAAAAGTGAGGTGTCAAACTATAAATTGAAATCTTACCAAGTACCTCAAGTTTTAGTGCCCAACCATATCAACGAGCCCAAGAGCAGGATAGAAAAACCCTGCAACTTTGTTATTGAAGCCGTTAATAACATATACAAATCAGACCGCTCTTTAATAGCTAGCCCCAATGCCAACGCCGACCAAAAAAATTATGTGAAAGTTAGAAACAGCATCGAATTTGGCAAACTCAACTGGTCAGGGGGAATAGCAGTGAAATACTGTATAGGCAGGCATTTTTTAATAGGCACAGGTATTCGCTTCACCAATTATAGTGAAGATCTGATATACAACAAACGCGATGTGAATATTGCATTTGAGGCTCCCCCTATTGGTATTGATGCAGTAGTAAAGAAAAAATATCCCTATACATTCACTAAACAAACTGATTCCATTTATGCCGGGCAAAATTATTATGGTGGAACCAATTCTTATTTTTTCACGGAGGTACCAATTACCTTTGGAATTTACAAATATGGAAAAAAATTCAATTACTATTTGGAGCCCGCAATTAGTTATTGTCGCATCACCTTTATAAAAACCAACTTGCTCGATTTGGACCATGTGGGTTTTACTACCGTTAACCAAACCGATGGATACCAAGGTGTTTCGCATATATTCAATGCTTCAATGAGAATGGGCGTAGGTAAAAATATCACCAAATCGTTCTCCTTCAATGCGGGCATATATGGTTCAAGAGCTATAACACCACTCATCAATTATGGATATGCGAAGCAATTACCATACACTTATGGTATAACTTTAGGCTTCGAAAAAAGGCTTTAATATTTGTTATTGACAAATCGTTTTCGTTTTCATATTACTTTTGCTACCTAACTCCACCTAAGTAATATGAGAAAACTATTAGCATTTACCCTCGCTCTAATTTTGAGCAATACCTTTGTTCAAGCACAAAAAGCATTCGGCTTTGGCAACAAAATATTAATGCAGCATGGCGTGGTAACTCCATTTTGTGTTTACTCAAAGGGCAAAACTTATATGATTATATGCCCCGCCCACAATAACAATGACAATGGAAGTACCGAAAGCTATATAGATGAGTATGATAACAAAGCAACCAAAGTAAGTAGCAAAAAGGTTAAGCTGCTTAATGAAGCCAACAAGCCCCACACGCTTCACAAAGTAGTAAAAGCCCAAGACAAACTTTTTATGATAAACAGCTTTTATGATAAGGCTGATAAAAAACTTTCTATTTATGGTGGTTACTTAAGTGTGGAAGATGGGGAACCTGATGGAGGTATGGGTCGTGAACTGGTGGGAATTGAAACTAAAAATGCGAGTGAGTTTGTGGGAGTAGCAAATGCCTATTCGCCAGACAGTACTAAAGTTGCTTTTTTTATGTACCGCTTGTATATGCAAGGCAAGGAAGAAAAACTAGAGGCACATGTATGTGTACTTGATGCCCTTGCCAATACCACTGACCAAACAAGGGTAATAGAAATACCAATTCCTAAAAAAAACAATGTGCGTTTAGCACCTACAGTAGCTAATGATGGTAGTATATATGTTTTAGCCGGCTTTAGTACCATTAATGCTCAAAAGAAAGTACAACAAGCTTTCAAAATGTTTTCGAAAGACAATTCAGGTCAAACACAAAGTGTCGACTTCCCAATGAACGAAATGAAAACCATATCGCATTTTATTGCCCAAGCAATGCCCAATAACATTATAGCAGTAAATGGGTATTTCTCAGGCAAATCAAATTTGGATGCGGTAGATGGGGTATTCAGTTATTTTTACGACCCCGAAAAAAATGAATTTACTACCACCGAAACTTCGGAATTGGTTAATGAAGTAATGCCTGTGGTAAAAGGAAACCCCAAAGACCCAAAAGATAGAACCGTTCACACATTTGCTAGCAGTAGAATGTTTTTTGACAATGAAGGTGGTTACTACATGGTAAGCTACCAATATAAGGAATCTGCAGATGCTTTAAAGTACAATGCAATAAGCAATGTATTTGAATATAAACTACCTTATCAAACTCGGATGAAAAACGTGCTTGTGAGCAGATTTGATGCCAGCGGAAAAATGGAATGGCAAAAAGCTTATAAAGCTGAAACCATGCACAGCGGCAAATTTATTCAAAGTGTATATATTATGACAGGCAACGGTACCGATGCAAAGTTTTATATCATAGGTTCCGACGGAGTAGTTAAATGGAGCAAAGGCAGTTTGGGCGATCCAGATAATTATCCAAACCCTACATTATATTGGCCAACGGGAGAAACAACATTTGTAAATATTGGGCACTCGCCTAGCATGGCTGGTGGTTTTTATATTAACACCTTAGATATGTGGGCAGCCGAAAAGAAAGGAAAAGTGGAGGTGGAAAAGAAAAAGAAAGAAGAGAAAAAAGTAACGGAGAAAAAAGGGGAAGAAAAGAAAGTAGAACCCAAGAAGGACGAAAAAGTACCAGCACCGGAAAAAAAGATAGAGAAGAAGAAAGCTAATTAATTTCCTACCAATTCATAAATTTCTTTCCCTTGCGAATAAGGCATTTTAAATCCCAATAGTTTTGCTATGGTTTTCGATATATCTCTTTGATCATATCTCCTATCTGTTATTTGACTTTTAGCAAAATCGGGGCCCACTGCTAAAAATTCGATGTGGCGGCAACCCGCACAACTATCGCCATGGCTTACGAAACCATCACTATGGTCATTACTATGCCTGCCATGATCGTTGGTTACAAAAAATGCAGTACGTCCTTTATATATAGGATCTGTTTGCAGATAATTCCAAATATCATACAGGTATTTATCGGTTTCTTTAATTGCTGCAAGGTACCCTTTCCAATAATTTTGATGCCCCATAATATCTGGGCCTTTAAAATGAATTAACGTAAGTCGCGGATGCTTGTTGCTAAATATATTTAGGGCATTTTTAAAAGTAATGCTATCTTCTCTATATCCAAAATATTGCCCATTTATACCTATATCTACTTCAGCATTGTATTTGTTGTTATAGGCTGCCATTTTGCAGTTGGCCAATACATTTAATTTGTCTTTGCTCGCAATTATTTGGCAGGCAGAATTACTGTAACCACTTGCCTGAAGATATAGTTGAAAAATGGAGGGATACGTAGGCAATTGTTGGCCTGTGTTGTCAATATTTTCATGATTGCCTGTGGTAATGCAGCAATGGCCCGGATTGGTTGCAGTGAAGCCTGCATTTTGAAAATTGGTAAACAAAATACCTTCCTTTGCTAACTTTTCTCTACAGGGAATATAGGTATGTTTGCTATTGCCCCAAGTCTCGTTCCACCGGGGTCCGTCAACTGAGACGATTACCACATATTTTGCTTTAAAATTACTGGCAAGACCGGGATTTGCTTTCTCATCAAAATGGCAAGCAATAAGCAATGTGAGCGATAACACTAGCCCAAATGGTAATATTTGCTTTTTCATATATGAATGATTTTAAAATTAACAACAAATTAACGTAGAATATATTTAGAATGCAAATACTATTTTAAAAGGTGTGAACTTTATAAACCCTTTTGTAATATCATCATCCCGTCTCTCACAGGCAATAAAATATTTGACACCCTTTCATCTTTCGATACATATTCATTAAAGTGATGTATAGACTTGGTTTCTGAATCTTTTGCTAACATTTCTGGGTCAATTATTTTGCCACTCCACAGTACATTGTCTGCAATAATAAAACCTCCTGGCCTCACGTTCTCTATCACTAATTTGTAGTAGTTAAGATAATTGAGTTTATCGGCATCAATAAATACAATATCCCAAGGGTACGATAAGGTATTAAGGGCATGGGTAGCATCATCGCAAATAAGCTCAATCTTGCTTGCAAAAGGGCTTCTACCAATAAAATCTTTTGCTATATGGTGGTACTCAGGGTTAGCTTCCAGTGTGTATAGTTTTCCATTGGTGGCTAATCCTTCAGCTAGGCATATAGCGGAGTAACCTGTAAAGGTACCGATCTCAAGTATATACTTTGGTTTTATCATATTGCTAAACATGGCTAAAACCCTGCCCTGCAAATGGCCTGACAACATTCGTGGGAACACCATGTGGCTATGTGTGTATCGGTTAAGCTCCTGCAACAAGTCCGATTCGGGCTGGGTAAATTGCAATGCGTAGCTCGCAATATCTTGAGGTAGAAAATCCATAATAAATATAATAAATGAAATGACGTTGACTAAAGCGTTTGATTACGCTTCATACTTTTTAAAAACTGCTGCTGCATTATGCCCGCCAAAGCCAAAAGTATTACTTAAGGCTGCTCTTACTACTCTTTTTTCTGCTTTGTTAAAAGTAAAATTGAGCTTGGAGTCTATCGCAGGGTCATCGGTAAAATGATTGATGGTTGGCGGTATTATATCATGCTTTATGGCTAAAATAGAAGCGATCGCTTCAATGGCTCCAGCACCACCCAGCAAATGCCCGGTCATAGATTTGGTAGAACTTATATTGAGTTTATAGGCATGCTCTCCAAAAACATGCTGTATAGCTTTAACCTCTTGCGGATCGCCCAATGGGGTTGAGGTACCGTGTGTGTTAATATAATCTATATCTTCAGGTTTTAAACCTGCAAAACGCAGGGAGTTTTTCATCACGTTCAATGCTCCCAACCCTTCGGGGTGCGGTGCAGTAATATGATAGGCGTCGCCACTTAGTCCGCAGCCTACAATCTCTGCATAAATTTTTGCCCCACGGGCTTTGGCATGTTCCAGCTCTTCAAGTATCAGGCATCCGGCACCTTCGCCAGGCACAAAACCATCTCTATCCAAATCATAAGGCCGCGATGCCGTAGCAGGGTCATCGTTGCGTTCGCTCAAAGCTTTCATGGCATTAAAGCCACCAACAGATGCTTCGTTAATGCACGCTTCGCTACCTCCTGTTACAATAATATCGGCATGATTGGCTTGTATATACATATAAGCATCGGCAATAGCATTGGTGCTAGTTGCACACGCTGATGCTATTGCAAAATTTGGCCCCCGGAAACCATATTTGATAGAGATATAACCTGCTGCTATATCGGCTATCATCATCGGAATAAAAAATGGGCTGAAACGCGGAGTACCATCGCCTCGGGCAAATTCGCTAATCTCGTCCAAAAAAGTTTTTAGCCCTCCCACACCTGAACCCCATATAACACCAACACGGTCTTTATCAATGCCTTCGCTGTCAATGCCACTATCCACTACTGCTTCAGATGCTGCTACGAGACCATAATGTGTATATGGATCCATGCGTCTCGCCTCTTTGCGGTCGATATGGTTAAGTACATCAAAGCCTTTTATTTCGCAAGCAAAACGTGTTTTAAACTTACTGGCATCGAATCGGGTAATAGGGCCTGCACCCGATGTGCCTGCCAAAAGACCCTGCCAATACTCGGCAACGGTATTTCCAATGGGGGTCAATGCTCCCATTCCGGTTACTACTACTCTGCGGTTTTGCATGGCAAAACTTGTGTTAGCTGGTGAAGGTGATTTAAAAACCGATTGACTTATTTGGCGTTTGCAGTAATATAATCAACTGCTTGGCCAACGGTGGCTATCTTTTCAGCCTGGTCATCAGGAATAGCAATGTTGAATTCTTTTTCAAACTCCATAATCAACTCAACTGTGTCGAGCGAGTCGGCACCTAAGTCGTTGGTAAAACTGGCTTCAGTGGTAACGTCGTTTTCGTCTACACCCAGTTTATCTACAATAATTGATTTTACACGTGTTGTAATGTCAGACATGTTGGTATTTTTTTTAGTTATTATTTGGGGTGCAAATAACCCCTATTAATGTGTATCCTACAAATATTTTTTTTAACAAAAACTTTAGCCCGTTAATTAGCTGTTGAAGTATGCATTGTCTGAATGGCGGATTAAACGGATCACGGATTTACCACACCGCCATTGCGAAGGGCTAAGATTCAACGACTCAGCGTACGCCACTGCCTTTGCTAAGTCGTTGAATCAATTACTGTTGATGCCCCACGCTGTCTGTCCCGATAGCTATCGGGACACGGATTAAGCGGATTACGCAGATTACACGGATTTTATAACACACCGTCATTGCGAGGAGCATGTGCAAGTGGGCGACGTGGCAATCTCCCCTCACCGTCTGAACATGATTTATATGATTAAGGGATAGGTAGGATTATTATAGTGGATGGATGTGATATTCCTGGTGCCTATGATTTTGTCCGCCGTGGCGAAGCACAGATTTACCACACCGTCCTCCGATAGCTATCGGAGGCGAGGAGCATGTGGGCAAGCATGTGCGAGTGGGCGACGTGGCAATCTCCCCTCACCGTCTGAACACGATTTATATGATTAAGGGATGGACAGGATTATTATAGTGGATGGATGTGATATTCCCCGTGCCCGTGATTGTGTCCCCCGCCGCGAAGCACAGATATTAATTTTGAAAGAATGTTGCCTGTGGTTGTGTGCTGTGGTGAGCGAAGTCGAACCATCACCAACCACTAACGGGCTGCTTGTTTGAGAAGTGGTTCACATATCGTGTCGAAAGACACTAGAGTTCATTGTTTCACCAAGTCATCCTTCGGAAGACTTGGCGGGAGCGGGGCACACACATATCCACGCTCTCTGAAACAGGATTTTTAGGATTTTAGGATTAATATGATTTTGTATATTGCTGCCCGTGGTTGCGTGTTTTCACCAACCACTAACGCCCTATCTTTAATTTCGTTCCAGCTTAATGCCATAGTATTTCTATTTTTTAAAGTGTAAGTTGCTTCATTATGCTCACATTGTTGTCAACGATAACTATTTTTATAACCAACTCCATTTTTAATACCTATTTTTTCAAAAAACCATACTCATATACTTTCGGTTCAATTTTGTGGGCAAGTAGTTTTAGTTTTTCTCGCAAGTTGCCAATTAGTTTTGTGTACTTTTCATCTGTACTTTTTGAATTCATTCGACCTTTATCGTTACGTCCTTGAAAATGCTCCTTGATGTCGTATAAGCTTGCGTTTACATTTATATCTTTTTGCGAATGATAATATTTCCAAAGCTCACACCCTGCATTAAATACTTCCGTTGCTTCTTGTGAAAATTTAAGTGGAGTATTGTATTGGGCTTTGGGTTCTGCAACTATTGTAAAAATGTCAATATGTTTAGGACCAGGTTTTATTTTACCTTTTATAAAGTCAGTCATAAAGTTGCTTTCAAACTTTTCTCTTGAATTTAATTCTTTTTCAGAAAATGGTATCCAATTGTTAGTGCCATATTTTGATTGGATATTATTGCTGAATAATGTAGAGGTAAAGCAATCATTTTGAAACTCTTTGTCTTTTTCCCAACCTTTATTAGGGTATAAAAATTGGTCACGGTCATTGAGCCAGGTAGCTTCAATACAGTGACGAACAGAATATAATATTGATGTTTGAATTAAATTTTGAATTGTAATTATTAGATGTAAACCACCAAAAGTCTTTTTTGATAAATCATTATCAATAAAAACATCATTTTGATGTTGGAAATCATTTCCATTCGAATGTATATTTCCAATAAAATTAGTTTTATCAATTTTCTTTGATTGACTTTTTAGCCAGTCATTTATTTTACCTTTTATCTCATCATAACTATTGACTATTTTCCTTTTAGTTAAAATACCCTTTTCATCATAAACATCAGCAATTATATCAATAAACTTTTGCTTCTTTTCTGTATCCCAAATAAAAAACCCAATAGGAAATTGCCCTCTAACATTATCAAAGGAATCCGCAGGAACCACAAAGATTTTTTCGAGCTTCGCTCGAAATTCGTTTCGGAAATCCGAGAAGTTTGAAGATTGCAAATTTTTCAAAGTTGAAAAATTT
>JANYDJ010000238.1 GCA_025363675.1 Flavobacteriaceae bacterium
AGGCAAAAGCACCAATAAAGATGAATTTGTAACCGCAGGTGGTGTGTCATTAAATGAAGTAAATATGCAAACAATGGAAAGCAAACTTCACCCAAACTTATACTTTGCCGGCGAGATATTAAATATAGATGGGATAACCGGAGGCTTCAACTTTCAAGCAGCTTGGAGCACGGGGAGGTTGGCGGGCGAAGGGATGGTTAATTATGAATGGTTAATGATGAATGGGCTGACGCGATATAATTTGATTTGACAACTTTGACTGGTAGCAAGAACAGAAGTTGTCAAATCTCCTCGTGCCAAAATCTTTTGTCCTTCGTCTTTATATCTTTCATCCCCTACTTCAACCCAGCCCGCTTCACAAAAAACGGCAGCAGCACTTGGTTAAAGTCATCGCTTACAAAAGCCTCATTATATTCCACTTTGTATTTACGACAAGTTTCCATAATAGCAATTTTGAAATCGCTCATTTGTTTTAGATAATGTTCCTTTACTTCGTTGGGATTGATTTTAAGTGTGGCACCAGTTTCTACATCTTCAAATAAATAAGGACGATTGGCAAATTCAAATTGCAGTTCAGTTTCCTTATGGGCCACATGAAAAAGTATCACTTCATGTTTCATAAAACGCAAATGTTGTAATGCCCCAAACAGTTCTTCCATATCATTGGGGTCTTCCATCATATCGCTAAATATAACTACCAACGAACGCTTATGCATAGTTTCTGCAAGTTGATGAAGTGACAGAGCAAGTTTCGACTGAACCTGTATTGGCTCTTGTGATAATACTTCGTCCAACTTATTAAATATAATTTGTTGGTGCGATAAAGTAGATCGTGCTTGTGTATTATATACCACTCCATTATTCACCAGGGCTAGTGCAAAAGCATCGCGTTGTTTGCGTAGCATATACGTAATAGCCGCAGCTGCATATACCGAGAATTTTATTTTGTTCAAAGTGTTCTGCGGGTAATACATACTGCTGCTGGTATCAATCACCAAATGGCAACGCAGGTTGGTTTCATCCTCATAGCGTTTTACAAAAAGTTTATCGCTGCGGCCCAATAGTTTCCAATCTATATGCCTAGTACTTTCGCCGGGATTATATACTCTGTGCTCGCTAAACTCAACCGAAAAACCATGAAACGGACTTTTATGTAATCCAGTAATAAAACCCTCCACCACTTGGCGGGCAAGCAGTTCCATGTTCTTGTATTGTTCCAGTTCCTCTATCTTTATATGTGCTGACATTTGTTGCTTTTGTTATATATAATACTTCACGAATAGAATTCGTGTCTTGTTACTTTGGTGCCTGAGCGGAGCCGAATACTACTTTACTTTAATCAATCTCACTTTTTCCATAGCTTTTTCGGCATACTTAAGCCATAGTTTTTTATAATCGTATGATAGTTGCACCCAACCGCCCATCGGCCTGCCACCCATGGGGTCAAATAGTTTGGCACCATCTAGTGCTAATACTTCGGTAAGTGCATCTGCCTCCAATTTAAAAACCATATACTCTTTCCAAAACATAGCAGCAGCTTTGCCATTGGGTGCTTTAAAACAAAGTGCACCAAACATTTTTCCCTCTTTTGCATCAGGAATATTGGCCGCTATTTCATGGAAAAGTTCTTCAGCTTTAGTCACGTTGCAAATATATGCTTTTTTACTATGCAGTTTTAATTGGTTTGGATTTGCCAATTGTTATATATTATCTCATATACCGAAGCCCCCCTATGGGTCGCTGGTTTATAAAACCAACAAATATCTATATAACTACTACCCCAACGGGGGCAAACATACAATGCTATATAAGCAGCCAGAATGAAACACACTTCATATAGAAATCTTTCTAAAATCAATTTGCAGCAACGGAATAAATCCTTTTCTTTTGCATAAAAATTCACAACATGAAAAAAATATTACTAGGCTCATTGGTTATAATAGCCACGGTGTTTGCCTCCACCACATTTAAACCAACCATCAACACTACAGCATTGGGCGAAGGAAGTGTTACTTTTACCACAGAAGTAAAAGCCGATAGCGGTAGTGCCATGGAACAACAAGCACAAATGATGGACGGAATGGAAATGGCAATGAAGTTTAAAGGTAAAAAGTTTAGAATGGACATGAATATGGCCATGATGAAAACAAATATAATTACCAAAGACGGAGAAGAGATTTATATGTTGTTAAACGGCATGGGACAAAAAATGGCAATTAAATGTGCTAAAAAAGATTTGAAGAAGTTGGCAAAACTAAAAGGCGAAACCAAAACAGAAACATATACTCTTACTAAAGAAACCAAAAAAATACTTGGCTATACTTGTAAAAAATATACTTCCACCACTGAAGTTGATGGTAAAAAATATACCAATGTAATATGGACCACCGAAGAAATAACAGCTAGTGCTGAGCTAATGAACAGCAGCAATGAAGGACTTAAAGGTTTCCCATTAGAAACTTTCTCATACAACAAAGGAATTAAAACGCACATGCTTGCATCAAAGGTTAGCAAAGAAGCCCCAGCCGATAGCGATTTTGAATTACCTAAAGGTTATGATGTAAAAACCATTGATGAAATTATGCAGGCAATGCCTGGCGGAGGAGAGTAATTGCATCATTGATTTGGAGAGACAGTATGGGAAAGGGGTATACGGAGTAACCATGAATGGCTCGTCTGCATATAATATTTATTCAAATCACTTTTTAAGGAGCAATACCTATAATACTATTCCTCAATATTCTGATACTGGTATAAATTGGGATCATTTCGATTTCAATGATAGTACGAATGATTCATCATATGTCAACTCACGAATTAAAGGAGGATATGACTATACTGATAACTCAACGGTTTACAGCAAAAGAGATATGGATGAATTTGGACACGGCACAAGAATGGCAAGTATTATAGGTGCGAAGCGTAACAACACTATTGGTATGGCGGGTATTGCTGGTGGCAACAATACATCATCAAATAAAGGGGTTTCGTTGTTTGCGATCAAAACTGCAAAAAACGAGTACGCTTCAAGTTCTATAACAGACCAACGCTTAGCCGATGCTCTTGTTGAAGGAGCAACTTCTCATAATAACAATTCTGGTTATGGTTATGGCCTTCATGTTATGAATTTTAGTTTTAAAGGGGACGTCTCAAAAATTTCTCAAAATGCTTATAGATTTTGTTACGTTAATGCAGTCTGCATGGTTGCGGCATCTGGAAATGATGGTAAGAGTAAATTAAATTACCCCGCTAGTTTTAAGCATGAGTGGATTTTAAAAGTTGGTGCTTCTAATGAAAATAGCCAATGGGCTAGTTTTTCCACCTATGGTTATCACCTAGATTTTGTTGCACCAGGAATGGGTTACCTATACCCTGGTATTAATTACTCTACCAACACTCATTATGTTAGTGGTGAAGATGGCACATCTTCTGCGTGTGCTCACGCATCAGGAGCAGCAGCACTTCTGGTTAGTTATATAAATAATAATTCTTTAGCCCCTAATCTATTATGGCCTGAAGATGTTGAACACATTTTACAAAGGACAGCAAAAAGAATAGTTCCTTATGATACTAAAATTGGATATGGCAAAATAAATGTTGGTCAAGCACTGAGTAAAATTCTTCTACCTAAATATCAGATAAGCCACTATAATCAAATAGCTTCCAATGGCACAAATACAGATGAAGGCGTTGGACTAATTCACATTACTCAAGATTACGGAGACCTTGCCTCGGGCTATTACTATGGAAGAAGATTTAAAATCAGTTCTGTATTAAACATTACGCAACCTGCCGGTAGAACAATTTTAGATGTTTGGCCTCGTCCAGCAATATCAAATGTTTGGTCTGTTTCAACAGGAGATATAATTCCTGAAAATCACGCTACAGTTACTAGCTACAATTCTACAAGTGCAACAATCGTAGGCTATACCTATCACTTTACATCAACTCTTGGTGGAGCTGCTATCGACTATTGGTATCCTACAACTCTAAGTGGTACTACCAGTTTCAACCTCTCTGTCTATTCCTACTACCCTGTAGCTACTGATATAACTAGTGCAACCATCAATGATGATATGGTAACCCTCTATCCCAATCCAACAAATGATGCTTTTACACTTACTTTTGGTGTAATAGACAGAGGGGATGTAAAAATAGATGTGCTTAATATGGGAGGACAAATTGTTAAGTCCATTCTAAAAAAAGATTTCGAACAACAACATTTCGAGACCAAAATAGACCTTTCTGGACAACCTACGGGCATGTATATTTGTAGAATACAAACTATAAATGGCGTAATAAGTAGAAAAATAACTTTAATACATTGAAACAAAATTCTCATATACTAACATTAACACAATGGACAGTCTTTTTTGTACTGTCCATTGTGTTCTTTGCTTGCCATAAAGACCAGCCTGTTTGTTCTGCATGCGAAACTTGTAATTCTCTCAATAGAAAAGTACGCTCAGGAAACATCGGTATTCAACCACCCCCGTTTCATAAAGACACATTATATAAATCACCATGTTTTAATCCTGTTAATTCAAATGAGTTTATATACTTCAAGCAAAAAGAAAAACAGTTAATAAAACGAAATATCTTATCTGGCTATGAAAGTATTTTACTAAAGGATGTATATATAAATGGTGAACCAAGTTGGAACAAAAATGGTTGGATTGTTTTCGCTGGGTTAGATTTGGTTGTTTATAAAATAAAGGATAATGGTACAGGATTTCAAGTAGTCACTAATATTTTTGAAAACTCAGGGCCTGTATTTTCATCCGATGGCAATACTATATTATCAAACGTATTATTGGGAAATAACATAGAAGAAGTAGGGCATAAATTCCTTACCTTGGATGGCAAAAGAATTGACAGTATTCAGCTAAATAAAATTGACAATATTATGTATCCAGTAGCATGGAGAAATAACAATCTAATAGCTGGCGGTATCACATTAAATGCAAGTACGCAATATGGTTTGGGTCTATTCAACCTTAATACACATAAGTTTCAAATACTGCATCAAGAAGACTATATAACTGCCGCACCTAGAATAGAATGTGTTCAATGGCATCCTGATGGAATTAATATATATTATACCACTCTATGGAATGGGTTTTATAAGTTCAACATAAAAACTATGAAAAATGAGAAGATAAAAAACACTTGCGATAGTAGAACATATACTAATTTCTCTATCTCTCCTGATGGTACTAAAATAATAGCACAACGTCGAGATGCAGTCCTTATAGATAGTGGGTATAATATACTTGACTATGACTATATCGTACAAATGGATATAGATGGTAAAAATGAAAAAGTTATTGTAAAATAATTAAAACAATTAACTCAACTTAATAAGAAAAGCTGCCCACATGGTGGCTTTTTTTATGCTTTCATCATATTTTTCCTCTGAAAGAATACTTAACTCCCAATGAAAAAGTAAAACCATAATGCCTCATAGCCGAACCCCACCATGCATATTCTGATTTATTTAAAGGAGTAAAACTCTTCTGAAATGTTATAGCTGAAAAAAGCGAATACTTATTTCTAATCATATAAGCCAACCCAGTTTCAAGCATTCCCCCAAAATCTACAGCCTTTATTGATTTGGTAAAATTATCTTCTTTAAGTTTTAAAACATTACCATCAATATCAAAAGTTGTTTTTACTGCTTTTGCATTTAGAGTAAAAGAGGGCACTAACCCAATATTCACAAACCCATATATCCTTTTTCCAAAACTTATACATGCTTTTAGTGGTATCGATAAATACTGAAAATTATATTTATATGTGCTTTTACCTTCTATTTCAAACTCATTTATCCTAGAATATCCACGTTGATTGTATATAAAATCTGCACCAAAAGAAAAATGTTTTTTATTCATATATTCATAAGTCACCCCCCCACTAAATCCAACTCTACTGTTTGTTGTGTCTAACAAATCTGATTGAGCAACATTAGTTTGGCAAATACCACTTTTAAGACCAACTAATTGCTCTTGCCCTTTTACAATAATAGTGAAAGATGTAAATAATAATAATAATAATAAGTTCCTCATAACCATATACAGCAAAAATAAGCGAATTTTCTCCGCATTAAATCAAAAAACATCTTGCAAAATTCAAATTTCCACATACATTTGCCTCGTCCAAGTTCAATTTTTCTTGGACAAAAGGTTTAAGTTTGTTTTCATAACGTATAAAGGCTGTCCGAAAGGATGGCCTTTATACGTTTTGCCCCCTTTCAAAAATTTTTCCGTTTCCAAGCAACCATTTACCCAAAATAGCGTCATACATAAAAACACACACACCCTCTAACCAAACAAACAGACCCTCTAACCAAACAAGCAGACCTTCTAACCAAACACACAGACCCTCTAACCAAACACACAGACCCTCTAACCAAGCAAACAGACCCTCTAACCAAACAAGCACACCTTCTAACCAAACACATACCGTACCCGCAGGGCTTGCCCCTGCCAGCATTAGTACCCGCAGGGCTTGCCCCTGCCAGCATTAGCTACCAACGCAGGGCTTGCCCCTGCCAGCATTAGCTACCAACCACATACCGTACCCGCAGGGCTTGCCCCTGCTCCCTTTCACACCTCACAACGAAATTTTTTATCATCTAACAATTCCTAATTAATTAATATCATGACAGCAACACAAATCCGCCACCTCACCATGTACCAGATCATGCGTGATTGC
>JANYDJ010000269.1 GCA_025363675.1 Flavobacteriaceae bacterium
GCATGTTCGCCAGCGGCAGCGGCTGTTCTCACAAATAAACCGGCTCCTATAATAGCTCCTATTCCAAGTGCTATTAGACTGCCACGGCCAAGTGTACGTTTCAATGTGTGTTCATCTGTGGCTACATTGCCCATCAGATCGGTAAGACTTTTTTTGCGGTGTAGAGACATATAGGGTAATTTAATAGTTAGTAGTTATAAATTTATATTTTGCTCCTTTAGCCATCGGGCTTGAGCAAGGGGCAAATATATTATATTTTTTGATATCCTGAGCGATATCGATAGCTATCGGGACGAAGGGTTACTTTTCATCAATTAGGAACAAAAATATTTCCACAGGACCACGCGAACCTGGAAGTTCCATCATCTCAATAGTGCTTTCGATAGAGGGGCCGCTTAACCATTTTACAAATCGGGGTGGGTTGTTACCGTACCTATTTTTAAGAAGTGTGAATACTTCTTTCATCTCTCGCACAATTTGATGGGTATAGGCAAAAACCACTAAGCAGGGCGATTCATCGGTTAACTCAATATTGGTCTGCTTAGTAGTAATAACTATAGAACCGGTTTTAGACACCAAGCATTCGCAAGTAATTATAAAAGCATCTATAAAATCGCCTGTTTTGTGATTTTTTTGAAATTCGATTCCGGTATCCGCGAATCTTTTGGTAAGCACTTCGTCTTTACATACCAATTTAGTCCATCGCTTATTTTCATTTAAAGTAATAAAGTTATCTATCGCCTCAAAAATATGAATATTATATATAAAAGAACCTTTTGCTTTTGTAAAATTTTCAGCAAATTCCACCGCTAAATCTGCATCAAATTCGGGGTATACTGACGAGTCCAGTTCTAAATTGGGGAAAGGGTTTTTTGTTTTTTCCACCAATGCTTGTCGCACACGTTTTAATAAGATTTCTTTGGCGGTTATTTCTGACAACTTGGTTAGTTATTATATATTTTAAAGTGTGCGAAGATATGTTGAGAATTTGGATTTGTGAGAAGTGGTTTTTCTTGCCACAAAAGAAAAAAAATTGGATGCCCAATATTAGAATCCATCAAAAAACTTCTTCCGAATACTATCGAGTTCTATTTTAAAATGAGCAGAACTCTCGCTCCATGGAAATTGTGAAAAGAATTAATATTTGAAAATAATTCAAGCCCAATACCTGCTTCCTTTATGAAGAACCACGCTGCTCCAACTTGCACGTTTATACCTACATAACTGGCACTCGAATAAAAAAGTTCGGCCTTTAGCACTGATAGGGCCGTTATGCCCCATAGCAACAGTTTATTAGAATGATTGTTGACTAAACCCAGTCCATACTCAATAGATAATATAGATGGCCCTACAAATGCCTTTGTATATTGCAACCCTATGTGGTGTATATAAGGCGTATTGCGAGGTTTAATATTAAAAGAGGGGCCAAAAGTATTCCCCAGAATATCTTTTTTTCCTATTTTAGCCGTGTATCCATAACCTATATTGAACCATTCTTTATAGGAATTATCTTTCTTCTTTTGAGCATAGCCATGCAAACTAGAAAAAGCTATAATACCTAAAATCATAAAGGGGTAGTATACTAACTTTAAGTGCATATTATATACCTATCAAAAAAAATTATTTACCCAATATTTGTTGCCATTTGGTAGCATTTTGTATATTAATCTCATTGAGCAATTCTACAATTTTATTCTTGTCGGCTGGCAGGGCATCTTTATATATATTAATAATTTCTTCTGACTTGGTGAAGAAAAACAGCTGTAATAGAAAAAGATTGGGTGAAAGTTTCCAAACAGTTTTTATTTGTATGAGGGCATTGGTTATTTCTTTTCTGGCACCATCGAGGTCTTTGTGCATTTCATCCATCCCTTTTCTATAATACTGATTCATGGCTTCGTGAAATGGTTTATATCGTGCATTCAGTAAGTTTTCGATAAGCCAATAGCGGTTTTTACTTTGGGTACCTGTAGAAGATAACCATCCGGGCTCCACTGCTGCTGATGCTTGATTTACGATTTGTTGAGCCTTAATAAAATTGGCAGTGCCCCCTTCCAGTGCATAGCTATCATAGTCCATTCCAATTATTATATAGGCATAAAATGCTAGCATACTTGTAAAATTAGAAGAGAACTGATTTTCATTAAATTCCAAATTTTCATAACGGCTGTATTTAAACAACCAATCTTTATCGAGGGTAAAAAAAACAGCTGAGGTATAGTTACTGTTGTATATGGGCCTGGTACTCTGTATATCAACCTCGGCTTTATATACATCGGTAGTCATTTCAGTTAGGTTAATAAAAAAAGTACAATTAATTCGTTCAACTAATTGGTATTGGTCATTGGTCCATTTGCGGCTATTCAAAAACTCGGTTATAGCTTTTCCCATGTCGGTAAAAATTGTTTTATCGGGCACGGTACCTAATTTTTCTGAATTAATAGTTACCTTAGCATTAAGTTCTTGAGCCGACAATGTTCTGCTAATTAATAACGCAACAAGAACGGCTAATAGTTGCATCCTTTTTTTCATGAGCGTATTTTATAAATTTGATTTATGATATCGAGGGCTATTTCACTTTTATTTTTCAGAGGAGTTTTAAGCTTTTCGCCATTTTTACAAATCATCGTTACTTGGTTTGTATTGTATTTAAAACCCGCCCCTTTATTGTTTAATGAGTTAAGCACAATCATATCCAAATTTTTCTTCTGCAGTTTCGATATCGCATTTTTTTCTTCGTGGTCGGTTTCCAGAGCAAATCCCACCAATGTTTGGGTCTTTTTCTTTGTATTACCTAAATTAAACAATATATCATTTGTGCTAACAAGTTCTAACTTTACCATATTAGTTCCCTTTTTTATTTTCTTTGTCGCAATTACATTTGGCTTATAATCTGCAACGGCGGCAGCCATCACACATATATCTGAATTTTTAAAATTTCTGGAAACTGCTTTGTCCATTTGCTCTGCGTCTATTGCTTCGATGGTTTCTATATTAAGACCTCCAAAAACGGAATTGGGTTGCATATTGATAGGTCCATGAATGAAAATAACTTTAGCCCCCGCGAAGGCAAATTCCTTTGCCAACGAAATACCCATTTTCCCAGTAGAATGGTTGCTTAGGTAGCGAACAGGATCAATCGCCTCTTGAGTAGGCCCTGCTGTTACTAAAACTGTTTTTCCGTCAAATTTTTTTGGGCTCGTTAGAACCATTTGAAGGCAATTAATCAAAGTTTTTTCCTCAGGCAATCTACCTTGTCCAATTAATCCACTTGCAAGTTCTCCGAATTCCGGATTTATAATATGGTGTCCATAAGACTTTAGTTTTTCAATATTACGCTGTGTTGCAGCATACATATACATATCATGATCCATTGCCGGGGCAAGTATTATCGGACATCGAGCAGACATAGCGGTTACTATCAATAAATTACCTGATAGACCATTTGCTAGTTTTGCCAATGTGTTTGCAGTGGCAGGTGCAATCATCATCACATCGGCCCACAATGCAAGCTCAACATGATTGGTCCATTCTCCGTTTTCATTTTTAATAAAATCTAAACAGACGGGGTTGCCAGATAGTGTAGAAAGGGTAGGAGCTGTAACAAAATTTAGAGCATCTTTGGTACAAATTACTTTTACCTCGGCACCCTCTTTTATCAACTCCCTTATTAGCATAGGTATTTTGTAGGCTGCAATGCTGCCAGAAATACCGAGCAATATTTTTTTTCCTTTTAAGTTCATTTAATAAAAAAAAAGGCCCCGATATTGAGCCTCTTTAATATTATAATAATTTTACTCTTGATTATCCCTAATTGGATTACGGTGGTATACCTTTTTATCTAAAAACTCTTCTATTGCAACCAGTGTAGGTTTAGGTTGTCTCTCGTAGGTCATAGACATTTCAATTTGCTCACGATTTTCAAAAACTTCTTCCAAGGTATCACTATCGTGGTGAAACGAAGAAATCTTGGTGTGGATTTCTTCTTTGGTTTGTGCTGCAATTTGATTGGCACGTTTTGAAATGATTACAATGCTCTCATAAAGATTTCCAGTAGCTTCTTCCATGCTACGTAAATCGCGGGGAATTGTGGTTGTGGTTACGTTTTTATTTTGATTTGACATAATTAAAATATATTTAACTTAATTTTTGTATTTCTTTTTGGGTTTTATTATAGTCATTGGTAAGTCCATCTTTACCTACTAGGTATTTACTTTGAGGGTATGTTTCTTTAAATATCAGATAGCTTTCAATCATACTTTGATAGCGTTCAAGTTTTATTCTTTTAATTTTTCCATCTTCCTCAGAAAATTCTGCACTATTCTCTGCCAATAAATAATGAGATTTTACAATCAAATATTCCATTTCTTCCCTTTGCTCAATATCAGGCCATGCTTTTATAGCATTCTTTATCGCAACTATTGCTGCCTTATAGTCTTGTATTTTGAAGTACAATTTAGCATTTTTATATGCTTTGGTACCCATAATACCACGCAATTTATCAATACATTTATTCGATTCTTCCACATGCTTGCTTTCAGGATATATATTGATGAAAGATTGCAATTCTTCGATGGCTTTATAGTTGTTGGTCGGGTCTAAATCCGATCCTTGTGAAGATATATAATGACTGTAGGCGTACATATAATAACATTCTTCTGCATTTTTCGAACTCGGATAGTTTTCGTGATATGATTTAAAAAGATAAGATGCCAAATCGTAGTTTCCCATATTATAATTACAATAGGCTATATAGAATTGTATCTCTTCCTGTTCCTTTTGACCTGTAATAAATGCCGATACTTGATCGAACAAAACCATGGCTTTTTCGAAATCTTTTTCTTTGTAATATTTGTGTGCGAACTCCAGCTTTTTTTGCATGTCCGGATCTTTTGTAATGCGGCTGTACTGCGTTTTGCATGACGAAGCAAACATTAAAAGACACAAAACTAAAACATTAATATTGGGAGATACTCGTTTCAAAATGAACCGCAAATATAGGTTAAATAAAGGAAAAGTTGCCATGTACTTGTCTATTTTTTTGTTTGCAAACAGTTGGTTTCTATTTATTTGATATTTAGCTTTATCTTTGCCACGTTAAATAAAAGAAAGTGAGTTTAAAGAATATATTACTATTTGCGTTATGCTTATTATTGGTTACAGCCGCTGATGCACAAAGCAAAAAACACAAACAATATTACAAAAAACGCAAGGCAGCACATAAGGTTACAGTTCGCACATACACTGATACCGGCTCATTAGCCAAAAGCACATACAATTCTCTTGATTCTACAACTGCGGATAGCCTTTACAGTTTTGCTAAAACTCATATTGGAATAAGGTACCGTTATGGGGGAACAGATGCCAGAGGTTTCGACTGTTCAGGTTTTGTATTGTACTGTTTTAAACAATTTGGTTATAAGTTGCCACATGAAGCTGGCCAGCAGAGAAAGGTAAGCATTTCCCAAACAAAAGAAACTGCCCAGAAAGGTGATATTATTTACTTTGGATATTATAATAAAAGAAGCCGAAGTTATTATATTAGCCACAGTGGAATTGTGGCATCGACTGATGGCGGAAAAATTTGGTTTATCCATTCAGCCAGCAATGTGGGAATTAGATTGGATTGTTTGGACCAAGCTTGGTATCGCCAAAGGTTTGTTGGTATCGGCAGGGTAATAGAACCCAAAATAATTCTGCCCGCAAACAGCGATGATGGTGTACCAATTCCAAGCAATTAAGCTTCGTTAATAATTGAGAGAGCAGGTTACAATCTTTAAATTGCAACTTAACATAATATAAATTATGAATTAAAATATTTGGGTATATATTGATGATTATAAATGCTTTATAAATTATGCCTAATGCACAACAAGTATAAAATATTTGAAAATTAGAATTTGCTTTTATCAAATTTATTGCTCAAATTTGAAGTAGAATCTATGCGTAAAATAATCATAGCGATTGATGGTTTTTCAAGTTGCGGTAAAAGTACCATGGCTAAGGACTTGGCTAAAAAACTTCATTATCGTTATATCGATTCTGGTGCTATGTACCGAGCAGTTACTTTTTACTTTATGAGTAACAATTTAGATTATACAAACCGTGAAATAGTATTAATTGAATTACCCAAAATTCATATTGAATTTAATTTAAACACCGAATCTAAAAACAGTGACACTTATTTAAATGGTGAAAATGTAGAAGAAAAAATTCGTGGTATGAATGTTTCCATGCATGTTAGCAATGTAAGCACAATTAAGGAAGTGAGACAAGCCATGGTGGCTCTGCAAAAAAAAATGAGCAAATCGAAAGCGATTGTAATGGATGGTCGAGATATTGGCACGGCCGTTTTTCCTGATGCAGAACTTAAAATATTTATGACTGCCAATCCAGAAATACGTGCACAGCGTAGGTATAAAGAATTGCAGGCCAAAGGAGAAGACGTTACTATGGATGAAGTAAAACAAAATTTGGCAGAGCGTGACCATATTGATTCTACTAGAAAAGAAAGTCCACTGCAGCAGGCAGATGATGCCATTGTGTTAGATAATTCACATTTTAGCAAAGAACAACAAATGGACTTTGTATACAATTTAGTAATGGAGAAAAAATTGATGGAGGATATTCAGGTTAATCAATTAAGATTTTCTGATGAACAACATGATTTGGTATGACGATTTTATTGGACATCGTTAACAAAATTTATTATTCAAAATAACAGTATCCGTATCTTCGCAGCCATTTTATATAAAATATATGCTGCAGTTAGCTCAACGACTTAACCGTTTTAACGAATCACAAACTATAGGTATGGCCAAGCTTGGCCGTGAGCTTGCTGCTAAAGGGCACGACGTAATCAATCTTAGCTTTGGAGAACCTGATTTTCAAACTCCGCAACATATTAAAGATGCTGCAAAAACTGCTATCGATGACGGGTATACCTTTTATACGCCAGTAGCGGGCTATCCCGAACTTAGACAAGCTATTTCAGATAAATTTGCACGAGAGAACAACCTCAACTATCCTACCGACCAAATAGTAGTAAGCGTTGGAGCTAAGCACAGTATTATGAATGTGGTGCTATGTACCGTTAATCCTGACGATGAAGTAATAATTCCAAATCCATATTGGGTAAGTTATGTTGCAATGGTTAGGCTGGCAGAGGGTAACCCTATCCATATACCTACTACTGTAGAAAATGATTTTAAAATTACTCCTCAGCAATTAGAACAAGCTATCACTCCTCGTACCCGTCTTTTTATTTTTTCATCTCCCTGCAATCCAACAGGAAGTTTATATAGTAAAGAGGAATTAGCTGCACTGGTGGAAGTATTTGTTCGATATCCCGACATTTACATCATATCAGACGAAATATATGAACATATAAATTTTGTGGGCAAGCATGAAAGTATAGCACAATTTGAATCCATATTTGAGCGTGTAATTACTATAAATGGTGTTTCAAAAGGATTTGCTATGACAGGTTGGCGAATTGGATATATTGGAGCAAGTAAAATTATTGCTCAAAGTTGTGAGAAAATGCAGGGACAGTTTACAAGTGGGGCATGTTCCATTGCACAACGGGCATCAATAGCTGCATTAAATAGTAGTTTGCAACCCACATGGGATATGCGAGATGCCTATCTGCGTCGCCGAAATTTAGTGTTAGAAATGATGAAAGATATTCCAGGTATAAAAACCAATATTCCAGGTGGTGCTTTTTATTTGTTTCCAGATGTGAGATCTTTCTTTGGTAAAACAGATGGCACAAATCAAATAAACAATAGTGAAGACTTGTGCATGTTTCTCTTAAATACGGCCTATGTTAGTTTGGTTTCGGGAGATGCTTTCGGCGATGCAAATTGCTTAAGATTTAGCTATGCCGCAGCCGATGAAAAACTTATTGAAGCAGTTGAGCGTATTAAGAAGGCCCTGTCCAAATTGCATTAAATAAAAGTAATGGAAATCAAACAAATATTCGATGACTTTAATGGCTTGAAAGCTCTTATTATTGGCGATGTAATGATCGATGCCTATTATTTAGGCAAAGTAGACCGAATCTCGCCCGAAGCTCCTGTGCCCGTGGTGGCACTTAATAAAAAAGAAAACAGATTGGGTGGTGCCGCCAATGTTGCTCTAAATATTAAATCGCTAGGGGCCACTCCCCTACTTTGCTCGGTAATTGGTAATGACAGCGATGCTCATATATTCAAATTATTACTAAAAGAAAATGGGCTCGACAATAAAGGGATTGTATCATCGACAGAGCGACAAACAACTGTTAAGACCAGGATAATTGGGAATAATCACCAAATGCTGCGGATAGACCAAGAAATAACAGATTTGCTTACTTTTGAGGAGGAAGACCTCTTACTCGAAAAAGTTGCCATATTGCTCCCAAAAGCCGATGTACTTATTTTTTCGGATTATGATAAAGGTGTAATTACCCCAAGAGTGATTGAGGAAATTATTTCCCTTTGCAATAAGCATAGTATCCCCACAGTTGCTGACCCCAAAAAGCGTAACTTCCTTTTTTACAAAGGTGTATCACTCTTTAAACCCAATTTGAAGGAATTGGCAGATGGGCTTAAAACAGTGCCGATTAAACCTGAAGGAGAAGTGATAAATAATGCAATTAATCATTTAAGAGAACAAATGCCCCACCTTATTTCAATGATTACTTTAAGTGAGCATGGCGTTTATTATAGCTCAAATGGTAAAAAAAATATTATACCTGCCCATTTACGCACAATCGCTGATGTGTCAGGGGCTGGTGATACCGTAATAAGTGTGGCCTCACTCTGCCTAGCTCTTAAGTTACCTGTTGACCGCATCGTTCAACTGGCTAATTTAGCTGGGGGCCTGGTATGTGAATATTTGGGCGTAGTCCCTATTAAAAAGGAACAATTATTGGAAGAAGCAATTCAACATCAACTCTAAAAATTTATGAAAAAAACTATAATTTTATCTCTTATAATCATTGGTTGTTCTATTAACGCTCATTCCCAAGACCAACTTGTGGTGCAGGCTTCCAAGCGTTCAATCATTCGGTTTTACTCAGGATTATTTAAATCTATTTCATTAAAAACCTATACTGCTATAAGTCAAAATAAAATCAGTGTATACAAAGATGATAAATTGCAAAAAACTTATACTCCCGATGAAATAAAAAAAATGGGACAATACAATATAAAGGTGACTAAGGATGTATATTTTGAAAAAGAAAAAATATACAAAAACGTGGATACTACCGAGATGGTTACCTTTGAAGGTACTTGGCTTTGGGGTTTTAAAAAAGTAAACCCTACTTTATATGCTTGGTATTATAAACGGCCGAAAGACGCTGAGGATAATCTGCAGCTATTCGGATATATTAATGGAGGACAATTTAATGCCTTGTTGGGAGATTTTGAATGGAAGATGATAGAAGATTTCACTACAGGTACCAAAGACATTATAACAATAAAAACAATATTCGCCGATCGGTGGAAGAAATATAAAGCATTTGGACCAGAGCTATTTAATGCTGCAATATCTGACCGTGTTACCCTTTGGGAGAATTTTGAGTTTGCAAATAAGATGACTGGGACCGAGATTAAGGAGCGTTTTCGAATGAATAGAACAATCCGACTTAAACCAGATCCAGCCAATCCCGAATTTGATTATGACTCGATTTATCAGATTCCTTTTATTACGGATTCTTTAATGGGTTTTGGTTTTATCATAAAAATAGTAAGCGACCCTAATACAGGCAACATAAGTACTGCTCTTTTTTCAATAAGCCCCTTGTATGACCCCACTGGTTATGGTGGAGACAATATTTTTGTGGATGAAATGTATTGGATAAAAAAAGATGATTTAGAAAAAATATTAAAGCCCAATGACTGGAAATTTATTAATGAGATTATCTATTTGGCTTTTTCTGAGCGACTTAATTGTGAGTGTTTCTTTTAGATGGCCGAGATAGGCGATGATATTGAACGAGCTGCTGAAATTTTAAGAAAGGGAGGCGTTGTAGCTATCCCTACTGAGACAGTATATGGTCTTGCTGCCAATGGGCTAAACACTAACGCCGTTGCAAAAATATATGATATAAAACAGCGACCCAGCTTTAACCCATTAATTTTGCATTTATCTGGTATCGAACAAATTGATAGATATGCTTCAGATATTTCTGTTGAAGCTAACCTTTTAGCAAGCAATTTTTGGCCAGGGCCCCTTACTTTAATTTTACCCAAGCAACCCTTAATCCCCGATCTAACAACTGCAGGCCAGCCTTCAGTAGCTTTGCGAGTACCTGCCCACCCTATTACCCGTAAATTACTTCAACTGCTCGATTTCCCTTTAGCTGCTCCAAGTGCAAACCCTTCAGGATATATTAGCCCTACCACAGCGAGGCATGTTCAAGAAAATTTAGGAGATAAAATTAGTTATATATTGGATGGTGGGCCATGTAAGGTTGGGATAGAATCTACTATTGTTTCAGTTGTTAATAAGAAAGCAAAAATTCTTAGATGCGGTTCAATAACACGGGAAGAAATTCAAAACTTTGTTGATATAGATGATTCTTATTCAATTGCGTCATTTAATAATATTATTGCACCAGGGATGCTAACGAGCCATTATGCCCCAAACAAAACTCTCGTATTTGGGGAAATAACACCAAATTCAGGTGTAAGTAATTCACCCAATATTGCCTTGTTAAATTACCAAAAATATAAAACCTTTGTACCAGAAGCAACCCAATTTGTATTATCAGAGTCAGGCAATATAGAAGAGGCGGCAAAGAACCTTTTCGAGATGCTCAGAAAATTAGACAGTATGGAAGTGGATAAAATATTTGCTGAACCTGTTCCATCCTTTGGCATAGGATTAGCAATAAACGACAGGCTAAGCAGGGCATCGTCAAATGTTAACAATGAAAATAAATTTGGAAGTTGAATTCGATATTAACTACTTTTGTAAAACTAACATAGAAACACATGAAACAAATTCTACTTATTATTCTTATTGCGTTTAACCTTCAGTATGCTATTGCATCTGTTAAACCGATACCATCTCCGATGGATGTTAACCAACCTACGGATGTTTTTGGTGAGCCCAATTTCAAAATGAATTATTACCCCAATCCAGTAATAAAAAATATTAATATCGAAATTAACTTCGACAAAGTTGGAACTTCAGAAGTTGAGATTCATTTTAGAAATCTTATAGGCAAAGAAATGATTAATGCTTTTATTACTGAAACTAACAATGTTAGCTCCAAGTTTGAAATTGATTTAAGTGATTTGCCCTCGGGTATTTATTTAATGGAAATTGTTACTTTTAATAATGGTAATGCATCTAAAATAACCAAAAGGATTACTAAAATATAACTATACTTTTTTTGTTTATCTAATTTGTAATGAAATCGAAAATAGATTCGAGAGATAATTTAGGGTCACTTGTTTTTTAACGGGAGCAGTCATATTAGGCAAATATTTTTTCAAGCCTA
>JANYDJ010000008.1 GCA_025363675.1 Flavobacteriaceae bacterium
ATATATTTTTTTATTGGCAGCATTGGCAATACACTTGTCCCATTTTGCGGGGTCTATATCTTTATGCTTTACAAATATTGCAGCCAAGTTTTATATATACTATTATTTTGATTTCAAAAGTGCAACGGCATAAGCAGTTACACCTTCTTCACGCCCTATAAAACCCATTTGTTCGTTGGTAGTAGCTTTAATAGAAACGGCATCAATATCTGTTTTTAAAATAGGTGCCAGTGTTTCTATCATATCGTTTATATGGGGATTAATTTTGGGCTTTTCGAGACAAAGCGTGCAGTCAATATTCTCCACTTGCCAGTTTTTTTCATCAAGAAGTATGATAACAGTTTTCAATAATTCTTTGCTGTCAATTCCTTTAAAATCGGAACTTGTATCGGGGAAATGAAAACCTATATCACGCAAATTTGCTGCACCTAATAAAGCATCACAGATAGCATGAATCAATACATCGCCATCGCTGTGTGCCACAGTACCTTTTGTGTGCGGAAGTAATATGCCTCCTAACCAAAGGTCCTCGCCTTCCTTCAAGCGGTGTACATCGAAGCCAAACCCAACACGGATTTTCAAAGTGATTAGGGAGTGGTGGTGGAACTGGTGAAATCGAAATGTATGCTAAACCTGAGGGTATTTTCCAACGGGTTGCGTTGCTGGATAGGCACTAGGTATGCGAAGTCTATTCCAAATACATTATACTTTAAACCCACACCGAAAGTAAAAAATTTACGGTTACCTTTATTATAAGGTTCGTGGTGAAAACCAGTACGCAAAGCAAATTGTTTTTGGTACCAATATTCAATTCCCAGTATCCAGTTAATTTCACTCATCTCTTCTTTAAATCCATTGGGTGCATCGTAAAATGATTGCACCATTCCTTGTGGCACAGAAACATTGGGATCCATGCCCTTGGTTATTTTACCCGAAATAGGATCGCGTTGAGGTGGTGTGGGAACCAATAGCTTATTAAATTCTATATTGGTTGCGAAGGAATTAAACTCATCAAAATCTATTTTTGTGCAAAACCCGGTACGCAACATTGTTGGAATAAAATCTCTATTGGCTGAGTTTGTATACGTAATTTTATTGCCCACATTGGTGAGCGTTGCCCCCCATGAATATCGGGCTTTATATTCTTTAAATTTACCATCGTGCTGCCAATAAGTAGTGAGGTCGCCAGCCCCAGCAATACCAGGCCTAGCTTGGCCGCCGCCTTGTGTAACCACACGCCCAGCCAAATTTGAGTAAATAAACCTAAGGCCTATTCCCACACTAAACTCGTCACTCAATTTACGCGAATAACTTCCGTCTATTGAATATTCACTGGGTGTGAATTGTTGTAATGGGTTGCCATTATTATCTGTAAACTGGATGCTGCCCAACGAGAAATATCGCATACTGGCACTCCATGCCGAACGGTCATCAATTTTTTGATATCCTGATAGGTAATAAAGCCATACATCATTAACTAGCGAGCGAAGCCAAGGTGCTCCATTTATGGCAAATGATTTTTTCTTTTCGGCAAATGCCAATTTTGAGGCGTTCCAAAAAGCAGCGTTTGCATCTGCACCTACTGCCACACCTGCATCTCCCATACCTCCTGCTCTAGCATCGGGGGTAATTGACAAAAAAGGAACTGATGTGGTAATGGTGTTTAGTTTATGGGCAAAATCTAACACCGTTTTTGAAGACGATGTTTGCCCTTTTGCTGTAAAAGCGAATACTGATAAACAGCAAATCAAAATAAAATTTATATTCTTTGTCATAAATAAGTTGCAAATATAGGGATGTTAATGTGTTAGAAAATGATATAAACAAGGTTGAGTATTAACACTATTGTAATACCACCAATTTTTGTGTCTGATTTATTGTATTTCCTTGCCCGTCACTTACTTGTAAACGGTATATATAAACCCCTCGCCCTATCTTATCACCATAGTCGTCACGCCCATCCCAGCTTAGGTTTTCAAAGTGTGAGGGAGCTTGCTCAAATGATGTTTGAAGATTCTTAACAACTTGACCGCTTACATTGATAATCTGAATTTGAACATGGAGTGGCTGCCCTGCTTTGTTATGGTCGAAATGAAAAGTAGTGAGGTTGAAAAACGGATTGGGATAATTGAGCAAATGGCTTACTGATAAATTAACATCATTAACCACATAAAACTCGGTACTAGTAGTGCTAGAATTGTTATATACATCCCATGCTTTAAAAGTAAGTATATGTTTGCCCTCGCTCAAATTCGACATCGGGTAACGCACTTCGCCATGGGTGAAATCATTTTGTTGTGCTTGATAAAAATCGTTAACGATAAAACTCTTACCATCATCGAGCGTAGCGGTAAGATTACGCCCCACTCCATTGCCCGAAGTATTAATGCCACTTTCATCAAATAGCTTCGCCAGCATTAACGGGTTTGAATTGGTAGTGCCACCCGTTACCCATTTATCATCATTCATATATAAAAGTATTTCAGGCCCTTTGGTGTCAGGAGTTATAGAATCTGAGGTGCCCCCAAGTGCAATTTTTGTATTGGCTCCCCAAGCTTGTTTACTATCGCTATTTGCATAAAAACTCAATTTCGCAAAACCTGTTTTATAGTTAATATCTTTAGGCACTATAAAACTAAAAATATATTTGCCGTTTTTAACGGTCGCTTTTCCTTTATATATAATATTATTTTGTTCAGTAAAAGTAGTTACAATACTACTTGGTTCATTTCCTAAAGTTTGATAGGAAGAACGTTTGTCATATATAGTAGGGTATACAAAACCATTAAAGTTGGTTTCTAATTGATTATTGCGGTCTCTTATTTCGCCTTCTATGGTAACCCGCATGAGTGCTTTTAGGGTATCATTCCCAATTGGCTTGCCATTAATAGCAGTAATTACTATTGTATCTGTTGGAATCATTAAGTTTAAAGAAGGATCTCCCAAAAGCATAAAGTTCTTCACTTCATTATGGTTGGTAAAGGCTCTTTTTTTCATGTGCATATATGCTTCACCCATGGTTGGAAATTTACCTGTAACAGGGTCTAGTGCAAAAACATTGTTATTGAAAAACCCATCATTTATCGGTGGGCTCTGACCTGTATTTGCTATACGTGTAGTAGATAATATGCCTATGCCGCCGCCATTGGGGTTTAGCACAACCCACTCGCCTGCCGATGTTATTGTCGGATCATCCCAGGGAGCAAAATCGCAGGTGGCAGCCATAAACAGTGGCAGGTTATTAATGTTTGTCAGATTTTTTATCTGCTCTATATTAAATACATTCTCGTGGGCCCATTGAGCAGGACCACCATGCCCTGAATAGTTTACAAACATGCAACCCCTTTGTAAATAATTATTGAAAATATTTTTAACATCGGGATAGGAAGGCACCCCATTATCGATTACTTTTTTGTAGGCATCGAAATACAGTTTTGTTACGTTTTGATCTTGACAATTATTTTCGATATTAACAGCCGCACCTTCTGCATTAATCAAATGTGAGTTTCCATCTTCATCGTCGCCAAGTACTACAGACTTTGTACGCCAATCGCCAAATGATTTATTGGATTCGAAATTAATAATTTTATCGACCAACTGCCTGGCTTGCTCTTCAGTATTTACGGGCAATCTCCCTATGCCAATATCCAATCCAAATTCTTCCGAGTCTTTCCAGTCGCCTTCCCCATCATCCAAAAAACCATAATAGTCGTCACTACAGTGCGATGACTGACTATATGAATCATCACTTTCGAAAGTGGGAACAAAATTGGTATTATTATAATAGGTCGTTTTTCCACCGTTGTCGTGCATCACCTTATCATTCTTATAATCGAATGAGCCATCACCCATCAGAAGCAAATTTTTAGGCATTTCATTTACGGTAGTCGCTCTGTCGTAGAGCATTTTCATAAAATCACGAAATGCTGATATATCTTGGGCTCCAGCAGAAAATTCATTATATAACTGTTGCGGGGTAACCACCCCCACTTTTAATCCTTGCCCCCGTCTATAATCGGCAAGGCGGTTACTTTGGTTCACAAAGTCGGGGTGGCTGATAATAATTAAATCTTGTTGCCCCATAGCATGTAAATTTTGATTCGCTACTTTCCCTGCTACATCTGGTGTTTTTAAAGAACTGGCATCAAATACAACATATTCGTGAAGTATATTTTCATTCTGATAAAAAACTGCCTTGCCACCCTGATTAACATAAGATATTTTTTGAACATTATTCTGGTTCGTTACATCCCACACATTTGCACTGGCAGCATTGTTAACTTCAAACTGCATTCCTGTAGTTAATAAATAGCTTTTCGCATCTCTGAAAAACAGGGTTCCTCCAGAAAAATCTAGTGCTCTTCGGTATTGAATTTCATAATAGTTGAGCCACCCGACAGATGACATCATGGGCTTTGCATACGAATAATTTAATGATATTTGTTGTCCAATAATCTTAAAGTGCTTAGTAGCTCTATTAGTGGTAAAGTAACTTGCCCCCTGACTAGGCGAAGTAGCGTCTATCTGATGATCGAAGATGCTTTGGCCATTGGCTATAACACTCATACTGCTGTTTGCAAATGAACGGGCATTTGTTTCTGAGGTCATTATAATATCTTCGCTGTTAATTATGCCAGAAAGAGTTTCATTAAAACTATAATCAACCGTTTTATCAAATTTTTCTCCCAAAAAGACACGGCCTGATTTGAAAGTGTTTTCCAATTCCTCTTCATGGGCTAACATGTCATCGAAACTATTGACTACTTGTGGCGAACTGCCTGCTGTTACTAACAGGCTCTGAATTCTTTTTCCTGCTGTATTGCCCACCGAAATAAAATAAAAGGCACCATTACTATAATAATTCTGCTGATGCGAAAATCTTTGTTGGCTGGTATCATAATTCCATATTGTTTGTCCCTTACCATAAAACATGATATAGTCTCCATTGTCAAATTTTCCATCTTGCTCACCCACTACAGTTATTGCTATTTCCTCTAAGTCATCGTTATGTTTTGCATTGTTTTTTTGTGGCAACATCCCACCACCATTGCCAAACAATCTTATATTCCTTGGATCTATCTGATCAACGTTTATACCTAAATTTTTGAGAAATTGATAATCCATCTTATATATAGCATTACCAAATATTTGAATTTTATACCATTCGCCACTTGCCAGTTCCGATTGGGACTTCCATTTATTACCCCTAACAGAAACAGCGGGAAGGTCACTCTGAATAGTATATGATATAGTAATTTTTGTTACACGCTCCAACTGTCCATTCCGTGCATTTTTCCTAACTGCTGGCATATCCAAGCATACATAGTTTTCTTTACGTACTGTATATTTTTTAAACTGCTCTACTGCATTTACAAACTGCCATTTAACATCTGGCAAAGATTTATTGTCAATAAGTTCGTATTCTATTGCTTTAATTGAAGGGAGCAGTTTTTTATGAGCACCTGCCTTTTCTGAAATATATAAATAAGGGCAGTTATTGGTCGCCGATAAAAAGATAAATTCTGGAGCCTGTAAGCTATTTTTTTGCCACGCTACCTGATAGCTTTTTTCATACGTTTGTGCAAAGGAACAATTATATAATAGCAAGATGCAAATGCTAGAGAGTATAACACTTTTGCTTTTAATAAATGTTTTGTTAATTCTGTAATTAATCATATATATGGAGTTTTACTTAGATAATCATTCTATACAAGGATTCAAAGCAAAGAATAAGTAGCAAAGAAACCTTAATAAAGACAGATTACAAAGTAAAAATTTACGCAATAAAGAAATAATTTGATTTTTTTGAGTGTAGAAGCAACTATTTGTCTGCCCCGAATGTCTAGAAGATACATAAAATTAAAAAAAGGTTGCAATGAACAAGAAAAAAATCTGTAATTCATTTGTTTCAAGTATAAATAAAGACAAAATTTTTATACCTATTATATACCATCCTAACCTTTTATTGTTCATTTTTTTAAATCTCATTTCGTTAAATAATGCTTTCGCTCAAGACCCACAACTCAGTCAGTTTTATGGTAATCCAATATACACCAACCCTGCATTTGCTGGCACTGGTAGTGGCTGCGGACGTGTAGTAATGTGCTACCGTAACCAATGGCCCGGCTTAGCCCGTACTTTCGAAACGCAAACTGTAAGTTGGGACGCCGATTATAGTGCTGGGGGATTGGGACTAATGGTTACAAATGATATTGCGGGCATAGGCCGACTACGCAGAGTTACAGCTAGTGCTATATATTCATATAATACCAGAATATCCCAAAATGTGAATCTTCGTTTCGGGGTGCAAGCATCATACTACCAACAAAGTATCGATTGGAGCAAGCTTACCTTTAGTGATATGATTGACCCAAGAACTGGATTTGAACCGGGATATGCGACTAAGGAAATTACCCCAACCCAAACTAAAAATTTTCCCAATTTTAGTACCGGAGCAGTATTATATGCTGAGAACTATTATGTAGGTATGGCAGTTCACAATCTCATCGAACCCAATGAATCTTTCTATAGTGCCACAGGACCTGGCACCAATTTGCCTCGTCGTTACACACTACATGGAGGTATGACCATTCCCATAGGTGCAAGGCAACAAAATTTTAGTATATCTCCCAATATTTTGTTTATGGTTCAAAAACAATTCACCCAAGTAAACTTTGGTTTTTATATCAACAAATCATCTTTTGTTACGGGTCTTTGGTTTAGGCAAACCCGCCCCAATAGCGATGCCTTAATGGTGTTGGTCGGCTATAAAACCCCTACTTTTAAAATAGGTTACAGCTACGATCTCACCGTATCAAATGCAAGAGCCGCCGCTACTGGATCGCACGAGGTTACTTTCGGTATTAATATTGGTTGTAAAAATAAGAGACCTATTAATTATGGAAATGGTTGTGAGCACATGGCGTTCTAACTAAAAAAAACATATTCAATTATATAATTTTACATATTTATGAAAACGCTAAACAACAACACCATGCCTACAATAATGGACAAAAAAATATTTATCAACTTGCTTAATTCTTGTATTCATATAGAAAATATGTATATTTGCAGGGATATGTTTAAAAGATACACTTTCAAGCTTTTGATCATCAGTTTCTTAGGAATAGTTTGTACGCTCGATGCAAATGCCCAAGACCCTGAGTTCAGTCAATTTTATGGCAACCCTCTTTACACCAATCCTGCTTTTGCAGGTGCTAGTGGTGGTTGCGGCCGCGTAGTTATGTGCTATCGCAACCAATGGCCCGGCTTAGCCCGTACTTTCGAAACCCAAACTGTTAGCTGGGATAGAGATTACACCAACTTAGCAGGAGGCTTAGGTTTAATGGTAACTAATGATGTTGCAGGCGTGGGACGTCTCCGCAGAATTACTGCTAGTGCCATATATGCATACAATACAAAAATTAGTTATGATATTAACCTTCGCTTTGGTATGCAGGCTTCTTATTACCAACAAAGCATTGATTGGAGTAAACTCACATTTAGTGATATGATTGACCCCAGAACTGGTTTTGTAAATGCTCAGGGTGGAGCAAATCCGACTTCTGAAATTAAACCGACAGAAACCAAAACCTTTCCAAACTTTAGTACTGGTGCTGTTTTATACTCCGATAAATATTATGTAGGTGTGGCAGTTCATAACCTAATCGAACCAAATGAATCATTTTATAATTCTACGGGGCCGGGCACTAATTTACCTCGCCGCTATACAATACATGGAGGGATGACAATACCTTTAGGTGCGAGGCAACAAAACTTTACCATATCTCCAAATATGTTATTTATGGTTCAAAAACAGTTCACACAAATCAATTTCGGATTCTATATCAATAAATCTTCTTTTATCACAGGTCTTTGGTATAGGCAAACACGCCCCAATAGCGATGCCTTAATGGTGTTAGTAGGTTTTAAAACGCCCACTTTTAAAGTTGGGTATAGTTATGACCTTACCGTATCAAATGCACGTGCTGCAGCAACAGGCTCTCACGAAGTAACTTGTGGCATCAATATAGGCTGCAACAGTCACTCAGGTTCCAAAATGTTGGTTTGTCCTGATTTTTAATTTTTTCTTTTACACAATAATAATTAAAAGATTACGTTATAACTTTAATATAAATTAAATTACAATGAAAAGATTGCTATTTGCAACAATTACAGTTTCAGGTTTAATGCTTATGGCTTCGTGTGGAGGCGGTGAAGCACCTCCCAAAACTAAGTCGAGCTCAACAGGTTGGCAATACAACAACAAACAATGGGGTGGTTTTGAATCTACCAATTATAAGGGTCAGCAAACAGGCCCTGGTCTAGTATTTATTGAAGGTGGTACCTTTACTATGGGTAGCAGCGAGATGGATGTAGGCTACGAGCACAACAATTTTGAAAGACGTGTTACCGTACAAAGTTTCTATATGGATGAAACAGAGGTTCGTAACCAAGATTACCGCGAATATTTATGGTGGATTACACGTGTATTCTCTGTAGAAGATGAGTATTCTGAGTACTATAAAAGAAATCTTCCCGACACATTAGTATGGAGAGATAAATTAGCCTACAATGAGCCAATGGTTAAATATTATTTTCGCCATCCCGCCTACGATGATTATCCTTTAGTTGGAGTTAGTTGGGTTCAAGCAAATTCTTATGCCGCTTGGCGTACAGATCGTGTGAATGAGAATATTCTAGTAAAAGAGGGCTATATTAGACTTCAACCAGAGAAACAGTCAGATGCTGATAACTTTAACACAGAAGCATACTTGGCAGGACAGGTAGGAGAAAATGTAGTAAAATTTACCCGCCAAAAAAATGATTTACGCCCTGGCAAATCAACTGGCAAAAAAACAAAAAGATTATTGAAAATGGAAGATGGTGTATTCTTACCTGAATATCGCCTACCTACCGAAGCCGAATGGGAATATGCCGCTTATGGTTATAAAAGTCAATCTTTTAATGAAAATATTGATAATAAAAAGATATATCCTTGGCAGGGCTTAACCACCCGGAATACTTATACTGAAAAAGACAAAGGTAAGTTTATGGATAATTTTAAGCGTGGCCGTGGCGACTATGCTGGTGTTGCAGGGCGTTTAAATGACCGTTCATTTATCACCACCCAGGTAAAGCCAATTACCAAGAGCGATAAAGCTTATTCATTTGCAAACGATTTTGGTTTATACCACATGGGAGCTAATGTATCTGAATGGGTTATGGATGTTTACAGACCAATGTCATTAGAAGATTTTACAGATTTTAATTCGTATAGAGGTAATGTGTTTACTGAAGCTAAAGTTGATGCGAGTGGTGCCAATGTTGACAAAGACAGTTTAGGCCGTATGCAAACTCAGCCGGTTGACCCCGCAAACGCCGCAAATAGACTCAATTATGATAAAGCTGATAACATTGGCTATAAAGACGAAATAAACTACCAAGGTGGTGAACAGCAATATGACTATTCGGTGAATTCTTTGCTTAGAAACAGTGTGAGAGTAGTAAAAGGCGGTTCATGGAATGACCTAGCTTACTATATGGCACCAGGTACCCGTCGGTATTTAGAAGAAGAAAGAGCAATGAGCTGGTTAGGCTTTAGATGTGCGATGATAAGGGTAGGTGACCCGATACAGAAGAAAAAATAATTTGACTTAAGGTCAAAAAAAGCCGTCCCAAATTAGGACGGCTTTTTTTATGCGAAGAGTTTGCTGTAAAACCTTTAATTTTGTACGGCAAATAACCTTAATGGTTTTTGCTTATGACACAACAAAAAATTTGGGGAGAAGGTCTAACATTTGATGATGTTTTAGTTCTCCCAGCATACTCTCAGGTATTGCCTCGCGATGTATCTACTCGCACTAAACTAACTCGCAATATTTCTATAAATGTACCGATTATCTCTTCGGCTATGGACACAGTTACAGAAAGCCGATTGGCAATTGCACTTGCTCGAGAGGGCGGATTAGGAATATTGCATAAAAACATGAGTATTGAGCAACAGGCCGAGCAGGTGCGAAAAGTTAAGAGGAGTGAAAGCGGCATGATACTCGACCCTATTACATTACGTGTAACAGCAACACTTAATGAAGCACAACTTCTGATGCGTGAAAATAAAATTGGAGGCATCCCCATTGTGGACGAACAAGGTAAACTGCAAGGTATACTTACAAATAGAGATATGCGGTTTGAAAGAAACATGGAGAAAAATGTGGAAGAGGTAATGACAAAAGAACGGTTAATTACCGCACCGCTTGGGACTAGTATGCAACAAGCAGAAAGTATTTTGCAAGAATATAAAATAGAAAAACTTCCGGTGGTTGATAAAGAAGGAAAACTTGCAGGACTTATTACCTATAAAGATATTCTGAATGTGAAGCACCACCCCATTTCCTGCAAAGATGAACATGGAAGACTAATGGTAGGTGCAGCAGTAGGTGTTACACCAGATACCCACGACAGAATTTCTGCATTAGTAAAAGCCAATGTAGACGTGATTATAATAGACACAGCACATGGCCATTCACAAGGAGTTATTGAGGCGGTTAGGGCAGCTAAAAAACAGTTTAGCAATTTACAGATTATTGCAGGCAATATAGCAACTGCTTCCGCTGCAAAAGCCTTGCTAGATACTGGAGTTGATGGAATAAAAGTAGGTGTGGGGCCGGGAAGTATATGCACCACACGCATTATAGCAGGAATAGGGGTGCCGCAACTTACAGCTATTATGGAGGCTGCAAGTGCTGTAAAAGGAACGGGCGTCCCCATTATTGCTGATGGTGGAATTAGGTACAGCGGAGATATGGTGAAGGCTTTGGTTGCTGGAGCATCGTGCATTATGGCAGGTTCTATGTTTGCAGGTACCGAAGAAAGCCCTGGCGAAACTGTTTTGTTGGATGGTCGTAAGTTTAAAAGCTATAGAGGAATGGGGAGCATTGAAGCAATGAGAGAAGGAAGTAAAGATCGCTATTTTCAAGATGCTGAAGAAGAAATTGCCAAACTTGTACCTGAAGGAATTGTAGGTATCGTTCCTTTTAAAGGTAATTTAGCAGAAGTTGTTTATCAGTTTGTTGGAGGTTTACGAGCAGGAATGGGTTATGCAGGTGCATCGGATATTGAAACATTGCAAAAAGCACAATTTGTTAAAATTACCCCTGCTGCTATGAAAGAAAGTCACCCTCATGATGTTACCATTACCAAAGAAGCCCCAAACTATAGTAGATAATGGAGCCCTCAATGGAAAAATTTTAAAATTACAAATTACTAAATGGTAACATTAACAAGAACGAATTTTGGTTTTTAGGTTATGCTTTTTGCTGCAAAGTATTATATAATACCATTACCTTTTATGATTTAGTCCAATATGTTGATAACTATTTTTTTATGTTAATTGGACTAAATTACAATGAGATATTTTTGCTGCAAACAAAACACAATATGTCTAACCCCAAAGCCTTTAAAATCAAAGAGACGG
>JANYDJ010000017.1 GCA_025363675.1 Flavobacteriaceae bacterium
CCTGTTCTTATGACCATTTTTCTTTGTGATTTTCGAATCACAATAAATGCAGTTTTTTTATTCATTAGCTTTAAATTACTGCAAAGCTAATAATAGCATGGGGTATAACGAATCTTAGCCTGAATTTTGTCTATTAAGCCAGAATGTCTGATTAATTTGCTCAAATCTTCCATAGTAAAGTAATTTAAGTTTTATAAATTTTAAGCGTATAAACAATTACTGCAATAATAGAAAATAAAAAATGAATTTAAAAGTATTAAAACAATCAGTTGTTAAATACAACTTTTTGTTGTAAACTAAGCCATTGAGAAGTTGTTTACATCCAATAGTTGTGAATATTAAATATTAGGGAGTAATATATTCGGTGTCAAATTAAATAAAATAAAAAGATGAAAAATTTAAAACAACTATTTAGCACCTTAAGACACTCGAAAAGTTTTAAGAATTTTTGGTCATTAGTATTGATTCTATTCCTCTCTATCAGTTCATTATTCGCTCAATGGAATCCTGTTTTACCAGTTGTAGCTCCTACTGCATCAATAGCTAGATCTGGGAGTGTAAATATTGGTTCCGCTGCTGCTGCTGCCGCACCAGCGGGGAATCCATTATTATTATTAGATGCAAAAGCTTCTGGTGCAAATAAAACTATTGGCCATTTGCAAGCAAATAACTGGGGAACTTATAATGCTAATGATAATTGGTTAGAACTGGGAGTATATGCTCCAGCATACGGTGGATCTAACCATTATGGCCACAGGATGGGGTGGGATAAGTATGGTTTAACCTTTGGCTTAAATGGGACTTCCACTACAAGGCATGCTTATGATATGCAAAGGGGATTGTATTATATAAAACTATTGCAGAATGGACTGATAGTGAAGGTGGAGAAGTTGGTGGTGTTTTGATTACCTCAGCAATAATACATCCCCAATCCTTGTCTCGCCAAACTTATTACCCTTGTACTCGCCTTCATATATAATTACATATAAATATATATCTTCTGTTGCGGGCTTGTTCCTATAGGTTCCATCCCATCCCTTTGTGAAATCTTCTGAATGGAATAATAACTCGCCCCATCTATTATATATATCCATAGTGAAAGTTTGTATATAAGCACCCACAGGAATAAATACATTATTTAAAGTATCTTTAGGTGCGTTGGGAGTAAATGCATTGGGTATCCATATACGCGGGGCACACCAGTCTCTAACGGTAAATGGTGCAGATATTTTGCAGTCATTAAAATCGGTGACCATTAGTGTATATTTATCACCCTTGCTTATTTTCTCAAAGCGTAAGGTATCGCCCTGTGGCTGCCATAAATAGTTTTTATATAACCCGCCATCTAAGGTAATTTCAGGCTGTTCCTCAAAACAGTTATCTAGATTTTGTACGGGCGGTGTTTTTACTGCAAGCCAGTTTATATAGTTCTGTGTTGATGTTGTACATCCATTTTTATAAGCAGTTACTATATATATACCGCTGTCGTTTGCAGTAATGGCGGGCGAATCAGTGCCATTGCTCCACATAATAGAATCTGTATAATTGCCGCAATCAAGTATGATAGAGGTTTGTGGACATATATAAGTATTGACAGCTTTTGCCAAAAACGGATTGGGCTTGATAGTGATATTGATGGTATCTGTTGCACTGCAACTGGTATTATATACTTTTACACTGTATGCACCGCTTTGTGCTGCCCATATATTAGCGGTGGTGTCTCCCGTGTTCCACAAAAAACGACAACCTGTAATATTTGTTTGTATATTATATTTATCACAAGCAGTAGTATCTTTCCCCAAAGTAAATGTTGCAAAATCAATAACATGAATATTGCTATTTAGTATGGTGCTAAAGCCAGTGCATATATCCATAAATTTTATTTGATATACTCCGCTTTTGCTGGGTAATATATATAATGAATAACCCGTATCTGCTCCATTAACCCAGTAATACTTATAGGAGCTTGCAAAACCGCCCGTATCTATATCTAACAAGTAAACGGTATCTCCTGTACACACGGTGGTATCCTTTACAAAACTATATAATAAAGGTTTTCGTACTGATATATTACCGGTATCATATATAATGCCGCAGGTGTTTTGCACTGTGCAAACAAGCTGCTGCGAGGTATCTATATTCTTATACAGAAAACTTTTATTGGTACTAATTGTATTGTTATTTAGCGACCACTTATAAATGTATTTACCTGTATCGCCACCAGCAATATTTGCATTATATAATATAGCTGCGTTTTTACAAATAGTAGTATCTGTGGGTGCTATTGTAAAATTATATTTGTTCCAATATTTCACCTTAAAAGTATCTGTATATAAACAGCCAGCTGCACTGCTATGCGAATATATATAAGTGTTTGCCGCTTTAATATGCGTATACGCTGTGGTATCGCCATTGCTCCATTTGAAGGTAACGGGGTAATTGGTTTGCTTGGCTAATGGTTGCAGCACCAAGGTATCTCCATAGCACATAGTAGTATCATTGATAGGAAATACTTTGGGCAATGGTGCTATTATAATATATACACTATCCACACTCTCGCAACTGCCTTTTACCACACGCAGTATATACATACCTGTTTGCGTAACGGTAATGGTTCTTGTGGTATCTGCCGTGCTCCAGTAGTACTTACTGTTGGGGTTGGCATTGCTGTTATATATAGTGTGTGCAGTGGTATCGCACACATGTATGGTATCTTGCCCTATACCTGCACCTATGCCGGCGAAGGGTTCTTGGGTGGTGCAGAGGGTGCGTTCGTTAATTGGTATATCTTTAATAGTAAGAGTAATAGTATCAACTACAATATTTGCAACAGAGTCAAAAAATTTAACTGTAGTGTCTAGTATCCAGTTTCTATCAATAGTTATAACATTTAAATCTTCATAATCGCAAGCTGTTTTGCCCATACTATCTACTTTTATCAATTGGAAATCTGAACTGCCATATATGTCATTTGTTTCACCCGTCAAATAACAGCTATTTTTAGGCCCTGATGTAATGGAGCCGATATAATTATACATGCTCCCATATTGTTTTGCCCAAAGTGCATTACCTAGCGAATCGGTCTTCAATAAAACCCCTCTTCCATGCCCAGCCCCATCATCGCCTGAACCTGTTGTTGTTAAAGTGTTATTTTCAGTAATTAATACTGCTTCAAACCATGCACTTTTATTATTCCATCGATAGCTTTTTTTCCAATTAATACTACCATTTTTCAAGTTCACAGATATTAGATACCCATCATATAAACCATAATCTTGAGTTAAGCCTGTCACATATATATTATTATTTATCTCTGTACCGTAATACAATATATTATATTTACGTAGATGCGTGGTATCAAGTGTTGGTAAATAATCACACCAAAGTATTTTACCCGAGCTATCGTATTTGGCAATATATGAATTAGTATTTTTACCGTCCTGTCCTACCTCAATAAAATTGCCATCTTTGGTAACTATTATATCTGCATAACTAGGGATTATTATTGAATAAAAAAATTTAGACCATATTATTTTTCCTAAACTATCCATTTTGATTACGACATGTCCAGGGTTTGAATTTGTTTTAGTTGGCTGGCAAGAAAGATATATTTCTCCTGTATTATTATTTATGTCCATAGCAGTGCATGAAATCTCATTCGAATAATAATAGGTCTTTGACCAATTAAGTACTCCAGCTACAGACATGTTTAATAAAAGCAGGTCATTATGAGCTTTTTTATTATGCTGTGTATTTGCAGCCATAAACAAACTCCCATTTGCAGCTTGTTTGATTAAATGTATTCCAGAATTTTGATTGCCGTAGGATTCAAATCCTTTTTCGTAAATTTTTTTTGCAAATACTTTGTTTAAGCATGAATCTATTTTGACAATTTCTATGAATGTTGAATCACTATTGCAAGTACCTCCCATAATAATAGATTTATTATTTTCAATAGATAATATGACATTAGATGTTTCGAATTTAGAGGTGCCATAGGTTTTTTGAAAACCAGTTTGAGCGTTAATAGTATTGTATAGTAATACTATTAACAAGATAAGCAATATTGTTTTATTGAAGAGCCTGCACATTCTATTATTGCATATCAGACAAATCAATGTCCAATAATCTTGCTATTTTTAAAATAGTTTTAAAACGGCTGTTCTCAGGTTGGCGTTCTATGTCACTGTAAGCTTGTTGTGAAATATCGAGCAAATGACCCAGATAATCTTGGCTAAAGCCTTTTTTTAAACGAGCTAGTCGTATAAAATCGGATATGTTTCCCATAGTTTAAATAGTTTTTAATCATAATTAATTAAATTAAAAGGTTTGATTGGGTGGACTGGTTTAGATAATGCAATATAAATTAATAAAAACGGCATTTCCAAATATTTTTTTTAGGCAGTACACGTATTAAATGTAATTTACAATATTGAGATTGTAGGATACAACCTAAAAGTTGTACTAAAGTGCGAAATTAAATACCACTTTTGTCACTCACAATTAATTAAACTCAATATTATGAAATTTAAAAAACTAACAAATCAAATTTACCCATCAAGTTATAGGGTATTATTTTTATTGCTTTGCTCCTTTTTATTTGTAAAACAATCTAGTGGACAAACATGGTTACCTACAGGTGTACCAGCTCAGTCCTACTAATCGTGATGGAAGTGTCAGTATTGGAGACCCTAATTCTTTAGGGGTAACCACTATTCCAACTTATATTAAATTAATCATAGACGCAAAAACATGGGGTAATAATCATTCAACATTAGCTAATTTCGGTCATCACCAAGATGGCACTTTTGGCAGTTATGTATCAGGAAGTAACTGGTTAGAATTAGGGAGGTTTACTCCTCCGGCATGGGGCAGTCTGCATTACGGTCATCAAATGGGTTGGGATAATTATGGCCTTAGTCTTGGTTTATCAAACCCATCAGGTGCTGATAAAAATGCTTATGTAACTTGGAGCAATTCAGCAGATGGTGGAGACAACAATTTACATTTCCAGTTTAACAATACTTATCATACTACACGCAGTGATGTGATGTCTTTGATGAGTGGTGGCAATGTTGGAATAAATAATACAGCACCAAGTGTTAGGTTGCATGTAAATCAAGCAACAAATGGTACAAACAATGGTTTAATAGCAAGATTTGAAAATGCTAATGCATTGTGGTCAACCAGTCCTCCAAGTTCACCATCTGGGCCCTATTATCAAACAGGTTTAGAACTTAAAAATGCATTAGGTACAGCAGGTTTTTTTATGGATGAAAATGGAACGGGGACATATATTGGGTGTAGTTATAATAGTAATACTTCTCCATATACTCACTTTGGTGATTTGAATTTAATAACAAGTAATACAGGAGGTACTAATGATGTGAGAATGACTATTGATGCATCGAATGGCAATGTGGGAATAAACACAGCTACTCCTCAAGACAAACTCGAAATACATGATGGAAGTGTGATAATGGATAACTGGCTGTTTGATACACGTTATGCCTACGGTAATGATTTTTTAAATATTGCTCCAAAAGTTTCTGGCTCATGGGATTTTTCAAAAGCTATATCACTGGAAAAATCTACTGGTAATTTTAAGGTTGCAAGTCTTTCAGGGGGCAGTACTCGTATGGTAACAGTAAATGCAGGTGGGGTGCTGGGAGCTAGTTCTTTCCCTGTTAACGATAATTTAGGTAACCACATAGCTACGACTACTTTAAATATGAATTCTAATGCTATTTCAAATATCACTACATTGTCGACTTCTGGAAATGTGACAATTGGAGGAAGTGCAATTGTGTCATACAGCTTATCTGCACTGAGCAATTTGGGAGTTGCAGGAACAACTAACCTGCAAGCTACTTCAGCTAATACAATTACACCCAATTTTAACAACATGTATGATTTAGGCAGTAGTTCATTAAAATGGAATGATTTATATTTGTCAAATGCGGTGATTGCTTTAGGAGCATTACAAGGATCGGCTGTAACAGCAACAGGTGCAATACAAGGGTTAAATTTAACAGCAACTACATTCGCTGGCGGAGGAACAACAAGTGCAGATATAGACAATTCCGGCCGTTTAATACGCACCTTATCAGATAGAAGATTAAAGACAAATATACAAGACTTAAATTATGGTTTGAATGAACTATTAAAACTCAAATCAGTTTCCTACAACTATATAAATACGGAAAAATATGGTGATAGTAAAACCATAGGGTTTATTGCTCAAGACGTAGAAGAAATTATGCCCGAAGTAGTTAAGCAATCCGCGGATGCTTATCATTTGAGAAGCTTAAATTATGTAGAAATAATACCAGTAATTGTAAATGCAATTAAGGAACAAAATAACCTGATAAATGAGCAAAAGAAAACAATTGAAATCCAAAAACAGCAAATTAATGAACTTAACAGCAAACTAGACTGTTTAAACCCATGCCAATCATCTCAGCCTTCTACTCAGCCCAAAAGAGATATAATTTCTAGTGCTAGGTTAGACCAAAATGTACCCAACCCCTTCGGTAAAACTACTACTATAGCTTATTATATCCCTCAGGGTTCTACGCCCAATATGCTTATGCTAACAGACCTTAACGGAAAACAAATTAAGAATTTTATGATTAGCCAAACTGGTGAAGGTTCTATTATCATAGATGCAAGCGAACTTGCTCCTGGTATATATAATTATTCATTAATTGTAAATGGAAAAGAAACATTAACAAAAAGAATGGTAGTGGCAAGTTATTAATACATATTTTTTATAAACCTATATAAAAGACAGTCTATTTTAGGCTGTCTTTTTTATTCCTCAAATCTATCTTTTTTTATCTACCATTCTCCCTTATTTTTGCAGCCGTTAAAAAAAGAATGGCATCGTGGCCGAGTGGCTAGGCTCAGCTCTGCAAAAGCTGCTACAGCGGTTCGAATCCGCTCGATGCCTCTTAGAAATCCCCTTCACTTGTGTTGGGGATTTTTTGTTTTGTAGTGTTTGCAATGAAAATTACTATTCAGTAATAGCTTATCTTTGTGATACGTAATAATCATTAATATGAAAGTGCTTATAGATATAGCCGATAAGGAAGCGGTTTTTGCAATAAAAGTATTGAATAGCTTGTCCTTTGTAAAAAAGGCAAGTCCAATGTCTGTTTCTGCAGAGAGTTTATGGAAGACTTAAAAGAAGCTACAGAGCAAGTGCGTTTACACAAAAATGGGAAAATAAAGCTTAAGACTGCTCAAGATTTATTGAATGAGTTATAGTATTATTCCTACTCATCGGTTTGAAAAGGAACTTAAAAGGTTAGTTTTAAAATACCCTTCATTAAAAAAGGATTTTTATAGGAAACAACTGTTATAAAATTAGACTTGCAATTTCTTCCAAGAATAAAGGGAAATCTGGGGGGAGCAAGAGTCATAACATATTTGTATCTCCAAACCGAAACAGTATACTTGCTTACTCTTTATGATAAAAGTGAGAAAGCAGATTTAAAAGCAAATGAACTTAAAGAAATGATTGAAAATTTGGATTTGGGATAACCCAAATATTTGAGTATTTGCTTAGTATTCCATCCCTATTTTTGCACTCCATGGAAATCACATTTTTAGGTACTGGTACATCGCAGGGAGTTCCAATTATTGGTTGCAAGTGTGTAGTGTGTACCTCGCCTAACCCGCACGATAATCGCTTGCGGAGCTCAGTACATATAAAAGTGGGAGGGTTTGATTTGGTGATTGATTCGGGGCCAGATTTTAGGCAGCAGATGTTGCGTCATCATATCAACAAACTGGATGGCTTAATTTTTACCCACGGCCACAAAGACCATGTGGCGGGACTTGATGATATAAGGGCATATAATTATATACATAACAAACCTATAGATGTATATGCCGATGAACGTGTGGAGCGTGTGCTGCGGAAAGAGTTTTCTTATATATTCGACGATGAAAAATATCCCGGTGTGCCTGAAATACATTTACACCCTATCGATAGTAGTCCATTTTATATACATCAACATCTTATTACTCCCATAGAAGTATTACATTTTCGTTTACCAGTACTGGGTTTCAGAATTGGAAGTTTTACGTATATCACCGATGCAAACTATATATCGCAAACAGAAATTGAAAAAATAAAAGGCAGCAAAATTGTAGTTCTAAATGCACTACGTCGCGAAAAACATATATCACATTTTACCTTGGATGAAGCTGTAGAAATGGCAGAAAGAATAGGAGCGGAGATGACTTATTTTACGCATATCAGTCACCAATTAGGTTTGCACGAAGAAGTGAATAAGCAGTTGCCAGACAATATAAGGTTGGCTTACGATGGATTGGTAGTTAGTAGTTAGTATTAGGTATTTTATAAAGACGGAAGTTGGAAGACCGAAGACCGAAGTTTTTT
>JANYDJ010000030.1 GCA_025363675.1 Flavobacteriaceae bacterium
CAATCTCCACCCCAGGATTATACTTCGAGGGAGATTGCTTCGTCGCCCATTGCACAGACATGCCCACCGCTTCTCGCAATAACGGCATGAGCTTTTTGAATTATGAAAGAGAACTAATGCAAAACTAAAATTATTCAGGGCTAATTTAAGAGGTGTTACTTATATTAAATTCTTCCTGTTTAGGCTTGAAAAAATATTTGCCTAATATGACTGCTCCCGTTAAAAAACAAGTGACCCCATTTCGTGTTTAACAATCCAGTGTGAGGGAATGGTGAGTTTGGCACCACCAAAAACCATGGTCAGTTCCAGTTCTGCTTTGTCTATTATATCCGCTTGCATCAGGTTAATTTCTGCACCGCCAAAAACACATACTATTTCGCCTCCTTTAAAATCTTTGGTGATATAGTTTTTTCTCACTCCACCAAATATAGAAGTTGATTCTATATAATCACCTTCATCTCTATGCGAATTGTAGCTGCCCCATTGCTTTTTCCATTCATGTCTGTCATGTCTTTTCCAGTCCTTGTGCTCTGTCCACTTATCCCATCGGGCTTTACGTTCAGAACGCCACTTTCCAAATGGGGCAAACATCACAAACAATCCTCCCACAATTATAATAATCGGCCATGCGAAATTGAATATCTCTGTATTGGGCATTGCATCATTCAATACATTAGTAATAGCAATCAATAATTAATTATCCAGAGGCCTGGTCGGAACATGTGCTTGGCACCCCAAAACAAACAGGCTGCAACCCCTAATGAGTTCCAGGTGAAGAGCCATTCTGGAAATTCGTAGCCCATTTGTTTCATGAGAAAAATAAGGCCCACACCAATTATTACAAGCCCTCCCCAAATGCGTCCCCACTTGCTTCTTCGGTTGAATTCACTTCGTAATTCATCATGGTGGGTGTTTTCCTTGTTCTCTAAATTTTGATTCTGTTCCATTGTTATATTTTATTAATTTTGCAAATATGCTTATATCATATTCATTGCTCAAAATGGTATTAGGCTAGTATACATTTTCTGTAGGTGAATGGCGAAAAAAGTCGGTGAATGGGGAAAGGAATTGTGAGCAATATCCGTCTTCAGTTGAAGAAGCGAGATTTAATCTCTTTCATAATTTAGATTTAAACCTTAACTCGTCATGCTGAATTTATTTCAGCATCTCAAATGCACGTTCATAGATGCTGAAATAAATTCAGCATGATACATGTTTTTCTTATGGAATCTTAGAATTATAAAAGAAGGTTATTATAATATATATACATATTACAAGTATGATGCTATTACATAAAAAGCAAATACTCTCATTATAATATAATGAGAAACGAAACTAACAATACTAATAAAGCCTACTGCAACTCAGGATGCTGAGCTTGTGCGTGTCCCATAATAATGTCGACAGAAGTCTTGGATGGAACTAAATCAGTTGTGTCTAACTGTTTTAGTGCCAAGCACATTTTTTGGTACTGTAACTGTAGTTCGGGGCTTTGCTTTAGTTGTAACTCAAACAGGGTTTTCTCCCGTTTGGTCATTTCGTTGTAATAGTAACGTAGCAAGTCGTGATGTGTAGAATCAAAATTCATAGGCGTTTTGTAATTTATATGAACAATGTTTTATTTATGTTTAATGGCATCTATTTCATATTATTTATGGCGACAGTTTATAAGAGGTTATATCTATAACGTAAAATAATATTATTTATTGCATATTTATTTTTTGCACAATCATCATCTTTCTCAAATTGGCCAGTGCGTAGTGCATTCTGCCTAGAGCAGTGCCCAAACTCACATTGGTAATTTCAGAAATTTCTTTGAACGAATATCTTCCATAATGTTTCAATATCACCACTTCTTGTTGCAATTTGGGTAGCTTTTTAATTAAATCGCGAACCATACACTTGTTTTCATTATCGATAAATTTCTCTTCGCACGATTTCTCTCTCACGTTAATATAATTGAATATATCTTCGCCTTGGCTATCAACAATTGTTGGCTTTACTTTGGCTTTACGCAGATAATCTAATGACATGTTGCGGGCAATACTATTGGCCCAACTACCAAACTTTTGATCGTGCTGATAACGGTTGTCACGCAAATGTTGGATTACTTTAATAAAGGTTTCTTGAAAAATCTCTTCAGCTATATAGCGATCATCCACTATGAAATAAATCACAGAGAAAACTTTCCGTTTGTATCGGTTAACAAGTTTTTCGAAGCTGCTGTCGTTGCCAGAGAGATAGCCCAGTATCAACTCATGGTCGGTTAATTCATGTTTTTTCATGGCTCAAAGTGGTTTGTTGGTTAGACAATTAAAAATGATTAGGTAACTTTGAGTAAAATTGTTCCGATAGGGCTATTTTGATTTATATATTAATTATATTTATTACAATTGTTTGACAAATATTAGAATTTACATTCGACTTGTCAAGTCATTTTTTTAAATTTGTAAGGAAACCTGTACTTTTTACAAATATCTAACAGTTGTTTTTTGTTGTTATTAAACTTAAAAACTTGTTTTTTAGTAATTTGAAAACTGTCAGAGAAGTGTCATTGGGCTTAAGTCTTACATATTGGGTGTTTTTATTATGCTTTTCTTCATCATCAGTCAGTTTAAACTGACGGCAATTGATGCTTATACCACTACATTTACTATTTTTCCTTTTACAAAAACTATCTTTTTAGGTTGCTTACCTTCTATCCATTTCTGTACCACTTCGTGTTGCATGACAGCTTTTTCTACATCGGCCAATTCTAAATCTAAAGCTAACTCCAAAGTCAATCTCAATTTCCCATTTACTGAAATAGGATAATGGAAAGTATTCTCCACCAAATATTCTGGATTAAATTTGGGCCACTCTGCTTTTATAATACTTGTGCCTGGATTGATTTTACTCCACAACTCCTCACAAATATGCGGTGCATAAGGACTCACGATAACTAATAATTGTTCCAATACATTTTTCTTATGGCAATCTAATTCCAACAATTCATTTACACATATCATAAATGCCGACACAGATGTATTGAATGAAAAGTTTTCTATATCTTCTGTAGCTTTTTTAATTGTTTTATGCAATACTTTTAATTCAGCAGCATTGGGCTCATCGTTGGTTACTATATTATTTCCATCTCTATTATAATACAAACTCCACAATTTCCTTAAGAAACGATGAACACCTTCTATACCCTGTGTATTCCATGGCTTGCTTTGCTCTAAGGGGCCGAGGAACATTTCATATAAACGTAAAGTATCTGCTCCGTATTGGGCAACTATATCATCGGGGGTAACAACATTCCATTTTGATTTGGACATTTTTTCGACTTCTGATGAAGTAACAATTTCACCTTCCTCATTTTTTACAAACCTATAAATGGCTTCATCAAAATCTGATATATATATGCTTTTATTCCAATTTTTATAATTCAATATATCATTGTCGACAAATTCAATAGCAACTCTTTTTTTGTCAAAGGCAATGCTATCTTCAGTGAGTTGTATTAATAAAGAGTTATCTGGGTTAATAATTTCCCCATAAGAATCATTATAAGATAACAATATTCCATTTTTTAATTCCTCAAATGAGAGCTTACTATTTAAATAGTTATTTACAACATCATCCGAAAGAAATACATGAGTATTTATATCTGGAAGATTTGTTTGAGTAATTTTTAATTCATATATAAAACTACTTCTCCCCTGTATCATCCCTTGATTAATCAACTTTTTCGCAGGTTCGTCCACGGGTAAAAATCCCATATCATATAAAAACTTGGTCCAGAAACGAACATATAATAAATGGCCTGTGCCATGTTCGCTGCCGCCAATATATACATCTACATCTTTCCAATAATCGAGTGCTTTTTTGCTGGCAAATTCGCCTGTGTTGTGTGGGTCCATATAACGGAACATATACCAGCTACTACCTGCCCAGCCTGGCATGGTGGTGGTTTCGAGGGGGAAGCCATTATAGCTCCAATCATTTGCTCTTGCTAATGGAGGTTCGCCATCTTCCGTTGGCAAATACTTATCTACTTCTGGTAATTGCTTTGGTAAATCCTTCTCATCCATCGTATATGGAATTCCATCTTTATAATATATTGGAATAGGCTCGCCCCAATAACGTTGTCTGCCAAAAATAGCATCACGCAGGCGGAAATTTGTTTTGCCTTTTCCTATATTTTCTTCTTCAATTTTCTCTATAGCTTTTATTATAGCTTCCTTTACTTCTAGTCCATTTAAAAAATCGGAATTGATAGAAGTACCTACTTTTTCATCGTACGATTCTTTTTCAAAATCCCAATCGGTAGTTGGTTTTACAACTTGCTTTCTGGGCAATCCGAAATGTTTTGCAAATGCATAATCTCTGGAATCGTGTGCCGGAACGCCCATTACTGCTCCAGTGCCGTAGCCTGCCAATACATAATCGCCAATCCATACTGGTATATCTTCGCCAGTGAATGGATGCTCCACATAAGCACCGGTAAACTGTCCGGTTATCTTTTTCACATCAGCCTGGCGTTCGCGTTCGCTGCGACTTTTGGCATAAGTTATATATTCTTCTACTTGGGTTTTATATTCGGGTGTAGTGATTTTATCTACCAAACTATTTTCAGGAGCAAGGGTCACGAAGGTTACTCCGAATATGGTATCGGGTCTGGTTGTAAAAACCTCGATTGCCTCACGCACAACCTCACCCCTGCCCCTCTCCAGGGGAGAGAGGTTCTCTTCCTCCGAAGTGCTGCCTACAATTCTATTAGGTAATGAGCTAAGTTTTGCAGAAATTGCTTTTTTTACTTCTAATGTATTTGATAATACTTCATCATTTGTGAATCGTATCACCTCAAAATTATACTCTCTTAAAAACTGGGTTCTATATTCATCATATTCTTTTTGATCATTATGGATTTCTCCATCAACTTCTACTACCAAGCCTTTTGAAAGACAAACAAAATCAGCAATAAATTTTTGAATAGCATGTTGTCTGCGAAATTTAAATCCTAGATTTGAATTTCTTAATTCTTCCCATAACCTCTTCTCTCCCTCCGTCTGATTTTTTCTGTTTTCTCTTGAAAATTCTTTTAGTTTCTCCCAAATTCTTTTATCTGCAGTTGCAACCCCATCAGGAACTTTGTTATATTTCTTTTCACTTGGAGATGACTCTGTCCCCCTCTCCGCTGGAGAAGGAGGAGTGAGGCGAAAACCCACACTACTCCCACTACTCTTCCCAATCCAATTTCTTTGCGTCTCCTTCAGCGGCTCAGGCCAGTCAATTTTATCCAAACCCTGCAATAATCTATCTGCATAGGAAGTGATACGCATGCTCCATTGCATCATTAATTTTCTTTCAACAGGATGGCCGCCGCGTTCGCTTACGCCATCTTTCACTTCATCGTTTGCAAGTACAGTTCCCAATGCGGGACACCAGTTTACATAGCTTTCACTGAGATAAGCATTTCTATATTGCATCAAAATTTCTTGCTGCACATTCTCTGATAAACTATCCCACGATGCATTTGATGAATATGGAAATCCGCTTGGTGGTATTGGAATTATACCTTTTTTAAATTTCTCAACCAATGTCTCAATTGACTCCGACCTATTGTTTTCTGTGTTATACCACGAATGATATAGTTTGATAAATATCCACTGTGTCCATTTATAAAAATTGGGCTCGCTGGTTTTTACTTCACGACTCCAATCGAAACTAAAACCGAGCATATCCATTTGCTCACGGTAACGATTAATGTTTTGTTCGGTAGTAATTGCAGGGTGTTGGCCTGTTTGAATAGCATACTGTTCGGCGGGCAAACCAAATGAATCGTAACCCATGGGGTGCAATACATTAAACCCATTTAATCTTTTGTATCGGGCATATATATCAGATGCTATATACCCGAGTGGATGCCCCACATGCAAGCCTGCTCCACTGGGATAAGGAAACATATCGAGCACATAAAATTTTGGTTTTGATGTATCGTCTTCAACTTTATATATGTGGTTGTCTCTCCAGTATTGTTGCCAATTTTTTTCTATCTCACCAAATTTGTATTCGCTCATCTGCTATAATAATAAGGGGCAAAGTTAACCCTCAAAAAGGGCTCTGGCAATTTGTTATGGCTTAGCTTTGTGCAATGGCTTCTTTTCGCCAACGCAGCCATCCTGCTATACTCATGAGCCAAAAAATACTGAACAAAGCCATCGTGGGGTACAATGCTCTATTATAATACATATAAATATATATCGTATTAACTGCTAACCATAATAACCAACTCTCCATCCGTTTCCTAGCTTGAAGATATTGGGCAAGAATGCTTCCTATAAAAGCAAAGCTATCTAAAAAAGGCAAGGAATCTCTGGTATACTGCTTTAAAAACTCTCCCAATACGGGCATTAGTCCAATATATAAAATAAAAACAGTGATGAGTTCTGCCACACTGCAATACACCGGTCTTCTTGCAATACTGTTTTTATTTCGCTCCTTCCAGCATTTCCAACCATAAATTAACATGCCTATATAAATAATCTGCAAGACCCCATCTGCGTAAAGGGCATTTCTATCGTGCAAAAAAATAATTCCATAGGCAATCGAACTCATAATAAGCAAGGGCCAACAGCCCAGAAATTGTTTGGTACTAAGCCAAACCCCCACTAATCCTGTGATTGCACCAAATATTTCAAGAAAAAGGAGCAACTTGTCCATTCTATGCCGATTTTTGCTGCAAATAAAAGTAAAAACATGGCTAAAAAGAACAAAGAAGAATTTTGTTCCTTCTGCGGCACCCCCGCAACTCCTTTTCTATTTATGCTTGCAGGCATTGAAGGAGCGTTAATTTGTGAATCGTGCATACAGAGTGCAACTGAAATCTATGCAGAGGCTAATGGCAATTCCAAAGGCAAAAAAGCCAAAGATATCCAATCTAACAAAGAATTAAAATTGCTGAAACCTCACGAAATTAAAAAACATTTAGATGAATATGTGATAGGGCAAGATCAGGCAAAGAAAGTTTTGAGCGTTGCTGTTTACAACCACTATCAGCGTATGAATGCCAAAGCTCATAAAATTATGGATGTGGAGATTGAAAAGTCGAATATTCTTTTGGTGGGCGAAACGGGAACTGGCAAAACTTTACTTGCAAAAACCTTGGCTAAAATTCTGCATGTGCCTTTCTGCATTGCTGATGCAACGGTGCTAACAGAGGCAGGTTATGTGGGCGAGGATGTGGAAAGTATTATCAGTCGTTTGCTACAGGCAGCCAATTACGATGTGGCCCAGGCTGAACGCGGTATTGTATTTATTGATGAGATTGATAAAATTTCTCGTAAGAGCGACAACCCCAGCATTACTCGCGATGTGAGTGGTGAAGGTGTACAACAGGCACTACTCAAAATATTGGAAGGTGCAGTAATAAATGTTCCCCCGCAGGGAGGACGCAAGCACCCCGAACAACAATTTGTGCAGGTAAATACCGAAAATATACTGTTTGTATGTGGAGGTGCGTTTGAAGGAATTGATAAACTAATAAAAGCAAGAGCCAATACGCAAAGTATCGGCTATAAAACTGCCGACGAAAAACAAGTGTTCGAGGATAAAGACTATCTCCAGTACTTATCGCCCGAAGATTTGCGTAAATATGGGATGATCCCCGAAATTATTGGCCGTATGCCCGTGCTCGCACATCTAGATCCTTTGAATGCCGAAACTTTAAAACGTATTTTAACAGAGCCGAAAAACGCCTTGGTAAAACAATATAAAGCCCTGTTTGAACTTAGTGACAAAACTTTGGAGTTTGCCCCTGAAACGATAGATTTTATTGTAGAAAAAGCAATAGAATATAAACTTGGAGCTCGTGGCCTTAGGTCAATCTGCGAAAAAATAATGACCGACCACATGTTCGATTTACCTTCGCTTGACATGGTAAAACATATAACACTTAGTCCAGAGTACGCACGCAAAAAACTCGAAATTTTAAATATGAAACAAAGTGCGGCTTAATAAATTACAAATAATATTTTTAACCTAACTAATATATAAAAAATGAAGAAAATAATTTTATCTCTCCTCGCCATTTGTTTGGCCAATGCTTTTGCATTTTCGCAATGCTCCAAAACCTATACAGGTACTGGTGTGTACCCATCTCAATTGCCCGATGCTTATGAGCAAGTTCAGTATAGCCAAGAAGTTGATTTTACCTTTCCAGTAGACACTACAGTTCAAAGTTTCTCAATTCATATTGATAGTATGAGGGTAGACTCTGTTAATGGATTCCCTGGTACTAACTTTACATTCAAATGCAGCACTTCTGATTGTTCATATATATATAAAACAGGTATGACTTATTACCAAGGTTGTTTTATGATTAACGGCTATGCTCCAAAAAACGCAATTGGTACCTATAAATTAAAAGTGTATTTAAGAGGTTATTTTCAAACCCCTCTTGGTGCACAAGAATATCCAGTAGCCGATTCGTCGGTAAACTTTACAGTAAAAGCTTGCAATATATCTGCAAAAGTAACAGCCGCTGGTAACACCGCTATTTGTGTGGGTGATACTGTTAAATTAACTGCATCGGGAGCCAATAAATTTCAATGGTTAAACAAGAACAATAAATTAGCAAATGATACACTTGCAAATTTAACTGTTACAGATAGTGGCATGTTTAGAGCCTTGGTTTGGGATGCCACAACAGGTTGTTTCGATACTTCCACAACTACAAAAGTTACCGTATTTGCTATGCCTGCAAAACCTTCAGTAGCAGCAACAGCAACTACAGTTACCACTACTGCCACAGGTGTTACCTATCAATGGTATAAAGATTCAACGCTTATTGGTGGTGCTATTTTACAAACCTATTCGCCAACAAGCAAAGGAAAATATAAAGTAAAAGTTATCAGTGCCGATGGTTGCGGTACCTTTAGCGACCTGGTGGATTATTATAATTCTGCAATAACAGATATCGCTGGATTAAGTTTATTTAACGTATTCCCTAACCCAGCAAGCAACAATGCAAATATTGAATTTACTTCTCCAGCAAAACAGGCAATCCAATTATCTATTATTGATATCAATGGCAAAATAATCATGTTGCAAAATATTAATGCCAACCCAAATAAAAATAATATAGCAGTAGATTTAACAAGCTACACTAAAGGTATCTATATAGTAAAACTACAAACCAATAATGGTCAACAAACACAAAGGTTGACTGTGGAATAAATCAAAAATTATTGTTAATTGAAACGGGCACATTAAAGAGTAATCATGTCTTTAAGTGCCCGTTTTATTTTAAATCCAATTATACTAAATCACCCAACCCATCTATGTCATCATCCATGTCTTGTGGATACATATAGTTTTTAAAACGTGATATAACTCCAGTAAGGAATAATATATAATATACTACAAATAGGAAGGCCAACATAATTAAAAATCCATAACCGATATATTCACGGGTGAACCAAAAAGAAATACCCGTTGGAGGTTTTGTATCAGTTTCCGAAACAGGCAAGTTAATACTATACTCACCTGCATTTTTTTTATTCTGAGAAATAAGATGGGTTAAACTTGCGGGGTTCTTTCTGTTCAAAGTAGTTTTCACACCGCTACTATCTAATAATTGTATTACTTTGTTCAGTAACTTTTCATCTGTTGAATATTTGAGAAAAGCAAGCTTGTCGATAGCATCGGTAACGGCCCATAGTGCAAATTGCCCAGTAAGGTTTTGCATATCATCATGCTCTATACGGTTCACTACTTTCAACAACCTGCTACTGCATACTGTTCCCAATTCGAAATGAACTCCCTTTCTGGGCACTTCTTTGCTAATTTGAGCACACATCGCATATAATTTGAATTTGATTTTTTGATTGCCTTGAATATCAAAATTTACGCGTTTGGTAATAATTATATTTTGAACATTTGTATCATTACTATACAATTCTATTCCATTATCTATTTGAATATTTAAAGTAGAATCTAATTTGTTTTTTACATCCACAACAATACATTTTCCAAAGTGCACACCATTTTGGTCTATCACTTCTTTGTATGCTTTTTTATCGAATGCTCCTTCTAGTTTTAGAGAAATCCAATCATTATCCAAAGCTGTTTGAATAGAAACATACTGTTGCGAAAGCAGCACAGGTGCCCAACAAACAAGGGCTGACAAAAATATGATATGTTTTAGTTTTCTTCCCAACTAAGGCCATTTGAGGCGGGTTCAAAGCTAGGATAGGATGGCACCCTGCCTCGCATCAAGTTTTGAACTCTTGACATCCTAACGCTAAAATGTGTTTGCTTTTTTGGACAGGAAGTGTCAGTATCGAGTAGCTAGTATCATGTATTTGTCGCTGCTTCCAGTGGGTAGGCCAAAACTTCCTACTTCTAGTTTCCTTCCTCTTCCCCTTCTTCCTTCTTCCTTCTTCCTTCTTACTTATTCCTTCTTCCTTATTCCTTCTTACTTATTCCTTCTTCCTTCTTCCTTCTTCCTTATTCCTTCTTACTTCTTCCTTATTCCTTCTTCCTTCTTACTTATTCCTTATTCCTTATTCCTTATTCCTTATTCCTTCTTACTTATTCCTTCTTACTCCTCACATCTGGGTCCAACCCTGAGCCGGGATATCATATTGATTCCCTGATTTGCTTACCATATTAATACCGCTACCGGCAGCGGTGCAATGCCCTATAATACTAATACCTTCCGTGTTCTTTACCAGTTCAAATAAACTTTGAGGGATGGTAAACAATAATTCGTAGTCCTCTCCCCCATTAAGTGCACAGGTAGTAGGCTCTAATCCTAACTCTTGTGCATTGTTATATACAATGGGGTCTATTGGAAGTTTGTCTTCGTATATCGTAATCCCCACGTTTGATTGTTTGGCTATATGATGAAGTTCGCTGCTTAAGCCATCTGAGATATCCATCATCGCAGATGGAACCAATTTGTTGCTATGCAAAAACTGTATCATGTCTTTTCTTGCTTCCGGTTTTAGCTGGCGTTCCAGTATATAATCAAAGCCTTCTAAGTCGGGCTGTGCACCTGGATTTTCAAGAAATATTTTTTTTTCGCGTTCTAATAACTGCAGGCCCAAATAAGCCGCACCTAAATCGCCAGTAACACACACTAGGTCATGCTCTTTTGCACCACTCCTATATACTACATATTCTTTTGAGCAAGTACCAATTGCTGTTACACTTAGCATCAGTCCCGTATTACTAGTGCTGGTATCTCCTCCTACTAAATCAACCTCATAAAAATCGCAAGCAAGCTTTATTCCTGCATATAATTCCTCGATAGCTTCAAGCGAGAAACGATTAGAAAAAGCAAGAGAAACTGTTATCTGTTGGGGGATACCATTCATTGCATATATATCACTAAGATTAACAGTTACTGCTTTATAGCCCAAATGCTTCAAGGGCATATAATGCAGATCGAAATGCACACCCTCAACCAATAAATCTGTACTAATTAAAGATACATTTTCTATATCTTTAGCTACTACAGCTGCATCATCGCCAATGCCTTTAATAGTAGTTGGTTGAATATTTGTAAAATTTTGGGCAATGTGGTCTATCAAGCCAAACTCGCCTAGGAGCGATACTTCTGTACGTGATGCGTTTTCAAACATGCTGCAAAGATACGTGTGGAAGTTTGCCTGCATGGGGCAACTTTTTTTCGCTTATTTTTGTCATTGAATAGGGCTATCCTCCTATTCATCAAATTTTGATTACTCATATAAAAGCACGAGATCCGATTCAAAATATTGCGATACTCTCATGGAGAATTGTAATAGTGCTTTTATTCTTTTCCCATATTTCAAATGCCCAAACTTTTATTGAAAATAAAGGTCAATGGGATGCCCCATACAAATATATATTAAATGCAAACTCGCAAAGCATTGTTATAGAAAAAAACAAACTGCGTTATATACAATTTAATGATACGGTTTGGTCGCAGATTATTGCACATCCTCATACCCAAGTTAAGAACAGACCATCGGTATTACCTTGTAACCAAATGTTCATCAGCTTTGTGGGGGCAAATGATTTTCAATTAGCTGCTAATAAAAAAACTGAGCACTATTATAACTTTTTCTTGGGCAATGATGAATCGAAATGGAAATCGAAAGTATATGGTTTTGGCGAGATTGATATTCACAATTTATATAATGGTATCGATTTAAAAATGGAACCTTTGGCGGGCTCACTTAAATATACTTATTATATACAAAAAGGAATTAATCCCAAACAAATAAAAATGCAAATTAAGGGAGCAGAAAAACTGGAATTGCTCAACGGTAATTTGCATATATATAATTCCGTTGGCAATGTGCAAGACCTTGCCCCTATTGCTTGGCAAGTAATTGGAGACATTAGAATTCCAGTAGTTTGCAAATTCATATTAGCTAACAATATAATCAGTTACGAATTGGGTAACTATGATATAAATTACCCTTTGGTAATTGATCCGGTTTTGGTATTTAGTACTTACTCTGGTTCTACCGTAGATAATTTTGGTTTTACCGCAACTTATGATAGTAAGGGAAGTTTATTTGCTGGCGGAATTGCCTCATCGCCCACCAGTGTTGCCAATGGAAAGTATCCTGCCACTGCGGGTGCTTTTCAAACAAGTTTTGGGGGGGGCAACACTGGTGGCTGGGAAGGTTTCCCATGCGATATAAGTATTAGCAAATATAAACCAGATGGCTCTGCACTGTTATGGGCTACTTATTTGGGCGGCAAAGGAAGCGAATTTCCACATAGTATTATAGCCGATGGGCATGATCAATTGGTGGTATTTGGAACTACAACTTCTAAAAATTTCCCAGTAAAAGCTGATAGTTATGATACAAGTTTCAATGGTGCTTATGATATTATATGTACCAAATTTACTGAAGATGGAACTGCCTTAGTAGGCTCTACTTACATAGGTGGAAGCGGCGATGATGGGTTTAATTCTGGTGGTGCACTAAACTATAATTATGCAGATGAGTTTCGAGGCGAAGTAGATTTGGATAACGATAATAATATATATATAGCAAGCTGTACAAAATCTACAAACTTCCCTGTATCGAATTTATATTTACAAAAATCGCTAGGAGGTGGCTTAGATGGCGTTGCTATTAAATTGGATAGTACCCTTTCTAACATTATATGGTCTACTTACTATGGTGGTAAAAGTGATGATGATTGGTATAGTGTGGAAGTAACCCGAGACAATAAAGTATATATAGGAGGAGGCACCGCCAGTGATAGTTTGCAAACAGATTCATTGGCTATACATCCACAGTATTTAGGCGGTCGGGCCGATGGATATATATATTGTTTCACCAATGATAGTCTTAAATTTATTAGTGGTACTTATATAGGAAACAGCGATTACAACCAAGTATATTTTATTGAAACAGACCGCAAAGGAATGGTATATGCCACTGGCCAAACCGATGGCGTATGGCCCGTAAGCACTGGTGTTTTCAATGAACCCAATAGCGGACAATTTATTATAAAAATTGATTCATCATTACAAAAAACTATATTAACTACTTGCTTTGGTAGTGGCATAAAAACTGCCGATTTAAATCCCAGTGCTTTTTTAGTAGATAATTGTGAGAATGTATATTTTAGTGGCTGGGGCAGCGAAGTTGCAAATTTTGGACAGCACACAGGTTCCACTTCTAACTTAAAAGTATCATCGAATGCTATACAAAAAACTACCGATGGTAAAGATTTTTATTTAATAGTGCTCACCAAAAATTTTGCTACCCGTGCCTATGCTACTTATTATGGTTCGTCAGGCCAGCCAAAGGAGTCTGGCGACCATGTAGATGGCGGCACAAGCAGGTTCGACCCAAAAGGTGTAGTATATCAATCAGTATGTTCTAGTTGCCCAGAGGTTAGTAGTTTATCACAATTAAGCAATTTCCCTACTACTGTTGGTTGTTTTTCTAAAACCAATCCCAGCCCCAGATGTAGTAATGCATCTTTTAAAATAGATTTTCAAATTAGCAATGCTGTAATTGCGGACTTTGATATAGGCCCCAAGAGAGCCTGCCCACCGCTGATTCCCGCTATTACCAATAAAAGCACAGGTGGTAAATATTTCTTTTGGGATTTTGGCGATGGCAATAAGGATACGGCAAAAAATCCGCAGCCACATCATTATAATACTGCCGGAAAATACAAGGTGATGCTGGTGGTAAATGATAGCAATAGTTGCAATGTAAATGATACAGCGTTTCAAAATGTAGAAATATTCCAAGCAGGCAAAGCTGATTTTGAAACCACACAAAAACCTTGTGATAAAAAAGTAATATTCAAAAACAAAAGTACCTTTAGCACAAGCACTGAATGGAACTTTGGCGATGGACAAACTGATACAATAAATAACCCTGTTCATATATATAACAAATCAGGTTTTTATCATGTAAAATTTGTAATTAATAGAGGAACACCTTGTTCAGATAGTATTGAAAAAATAGTTTGGATAAATGCTGATACTACTACGCATGCCAAATTCACATTAAGTCCCAAGCAAGGCTGTGCGGGGCAAAACGTGAATATGAACAACCAAAGCACTACGGGCAAAAAATATATTTGGGATTTTGGCGATGGAACTAGCGATAGTAACTATAATACTTCGCACCGATATAATATAGAAGGCCATTTCACCATAAAGCTTACGCTAATAGATTCGCTCAATTGCAATATATCGCAACAAGTACAAGACACTATTAATATAGTAGGGACCGTAAAAGCCGATTTCGATTTTGAAAGTGGTTTGTGTGAATTGATATATAAGTTCACCAATAAAAGTGTTGGTATATTAAAATTCAACTGGCTTTTCGATTCCCTTACAATCGACAGTTCGCAAACAAGTCCCATCAGCCACACGTTCCCTGCAACTGGCAGTTACAAGGTAGGTATTATAGTAAATCCAGGTTATAGTTGCACTGATACCTTATATAAAACTATTGATATAAAAATTGGCTCTATCGATTCTATATTAATCCCAAATTCTTTCACACCAAATGCTGACGGCGTTAACGATTGTTATCATATAGCCGGAATACAACCACCCTGCGATGAGTTCCATATATGGATATATAATCGCTGGGGCGAACTCCTTTGGCAAACCACTGATATCAATGACTGTTGGCATGGCTATGATGATAGTGGCCTCCCCTACTCTTCAGGTACTTATTTCTATTTATTAGAAACTAATAAAGCTGGTAAAAGTGATAAGAAACATCATAAAGGGACTATTACATTAGTTAGATAATTATATTTCCGTCAGTTTCAACGACGGAAAAATGTTAATATTCTCAATAAAACTTGTTAATTACTACATACAAACACTATATACTTTTGAATAAAAATTAAAGAGCTATGAGTTGGGTAAGAGTATATATACATTTGGTATTTTCTACTAAAAACAGAGAGCCCTTATTAAATTCATCAGAATTGAGAAAAGCTGTATTTGAACATATTAAAGATAACAGTAAAAAGAATAAAATCTGGCTTGATTGTATTAGTGGCCACCAAGACCATGCACATTGTTTAATTGCTTTAGGTAAAGATCAAACTATAAGTAAAGTTGTACAATTAATAAAAGGAGAATCCTCATTTTGGATAAATCAAAATCTCTCCAGTCAAAACAAATTTGCTTGGCAAGATGATTATTGGTGTGTGGGAGTTAGTGAAAGCCATATCGAGTCGACAAGAAAATATATTCATAACCAAGAAGAGCATCATTCTAAATTATTATTTAAAACAGAGATAGATGGATTTATGAAAAAATATGGATGGAGCTACATGAAAGAAAAGTAGTTTAAATAGTTTGTTCGAAACTTTATGTGGCTAAAGCCAAACTTTTACTTCAAATTGTCCCGTCAGTTGAAACCGACGGCAATATCCACTATATGTGGCTATATAAAAGCTCTTGCATCGATTTATGCAGACAGCAATAAAATTCTAAAATCAAAAGTCTGTAGCGTAATTATAATTTCGAGCTTTTTGAATACAATTTAGAGAATGTTTAGTGTGGCATATATTTTATGTCATAAATCTACATATTCCCAACAGTATTTATTACTTTATATATGGTTGTCAGAATCTATTGCCGTCGGTTTCAACCGACGGACAGAAAAGAATAACAACAAATGGCTTTAGCCACATAAAGCGACAGACTATAAATCTATAAATAATAAAAAATTATGCTTTTATTACTGCTTTTCAATTCCCGTCAGTTTTAACTGACAGAGTTTTAACTCCCCATTCACAATCTCCACCCCTTCAAACTTATCATTCGCCATCATTAAATGTCCATCCAAATCTACCTTATCAAACATACTTGCCAAATTAGCCGCAGCCGTTACCGCACAGCTACCTTCTGCCATACAACCCAGCATAGTTTTCAAACCCAAACTTGGTGCGATAGAAGCCATTTGATAAGCTTTACTAATACCTCCGCATTTCATTAGCTTTATGTTTACACCATCAAATAATTCGTGTTTATATATCATATCTTTTACATTCTGCATCGACTCATCGCCAAATATATCCAACGGACTTTCAGCTTTTAAAAATATATAATCTTTCTCCAGCGAAACGGGTAAGGGTTGTTCTATATATAATATGTTTTTTGCGGCGAGCCATTGTATCATGTTCAGTGCTATTTCTTTATTGGGCAAGCCGCCGTTAAAGTCGACACCAATTGCTTGGGCAGAATTGTTTTGTATAAATTCAATAGCATGTTTATTATATAATATATCTCCAGCCAGTTTTACTTTAATAGTTTTAAACTGTTTGGCTTTATTTAATTGACGTAAAATAAAATCATCTTCCCCAATTCCGATAGTGAAAGAAGTATATATCGTTTTCTTCGATTCCAATCCCAATAATTTATTTACTGGCAAGCCTGAAACTTTCCCCATCAAATCATACAAAGCCATATCAACAGAAGCTTTTGCTGGAGTGTTCTCACTACTCAAACTATCCATATACGCATATATTTCATCCATCTGAAATGGGCTTGTAAATCCACTCAAATTCAACTGCGATAAGTATACTAAATTATCATCCCGCCTCTCTTTCATATAAGGTGGGAACGAAGCTTCGCCATAACCTATTTTCCCTTCATATCCCAGCTCCACATATATCACTTCCGTAGAAGTTCTGGCATTAGAAGATACTGCGAATACTTCAGAGAATTTTAGATCGTAGGGGTAGTATTTTAGCGTAAGCATAAGGGGCAAAGTTATGAGGAAATCTAGTGTTCTACTTTTCTTCGGGTATTATTAGTATTTCACAAAAACCTTCAATGGGAATTAAACCCAAATTACGCAATAGAAAAAAAACAGGTTGTAAGTAGATGATAATCAAATTACAATGATATAAAATCTCTAATGCTACGCATTAGAGATTTTGAATACTAAATTTCTATGAAACCCTTTTCAGCATTGAGTTTTCAGCGAAAGTTAATTTCTTAAAATTGCCTAATGCGGAATCTGGGTTAAAGTTACTTTTTCCTTAGCAGATAAACGACAACAGTCCTATTTCTTAAAAATTTAAGCATAAAAAAGCCCGCTCAAATTAATGAGCGGGCTTTTTATGTTTAAACGCTTTAGTGCTATTGCACCGTGCGGACTATTAGTTGTTCGATTTAACCACACGCATGGTGCTAACCTTGTCGTTGCCAATGATGTTGATCATATAGGCACCGGCTGGAAGCTCCCTCATATCGCTGATGGATATGGTGTTGCTACCTTGGCCAACTTTTGCAGTAAGGTTTCTCACGGTTTTGCCGCTCATGTCAGTAACACGTATTACAACGCTGCCCTCTTCTTTCGATTCGAACGCGATGTTCACGTTCTCAACGAATGGGTTTGGCCAAACGTTCTGTACGTTGTTCTCAACTTCGCCGCTAACTGATACCACTGAAGGTGCATAACCCGCTGTGGTGTCGCCAATGGTGAACATAGTGGCCGCAGCCGCAAGACTGATGTTCTTGGCAACGCATAGTGCAGATGACGTGAACATGGCCCTCGATGTGGTGGGGACGTGTGTCCAGGTCGAACCTCCATTTGTAGACTTAGCTATGCCCAGATTGGTGGCCGAACTGAAGCCGTTATACTCTGGCTGGTAGAAGTTGTAAGTCATACTGCTGATAGTGGTAGCACTGGCAGCTGTGATAGTGTAATAGCGTTTGATGCTTGGGTTTCCGCTGCTCGACTGAACTGTGTGCCCGCGAACAATGTTCGTGTTGCCCATAGAACCTGTCGTGGTTAGTATCAAGCCCATGCCCGCTACGTTGCTGTAGCTAAGTGTTCCTAAACTACGTTGGGTCTGGATTTGGCCAGTAGAACCAAAGATAGGAATGTTGGCTTCGTAAAGCGAGGCACTGCTGCCTAGTGTAAGCACCCAACCGTTAAGGTCGATAGAGCCATTCTGAACGATAACCTGATTCTTAGCAGTGAAACTGTTACCCATGCTTATGCCCTTGTTGGCTGCATTTCCACGGTTAAGCTCTAGTTTGTACTGTGCTCCCAATGTCACGTTCGTGATTTGGCTGGCACTCGAGCTTCCGAGGAACCTGAGGTACCCCGAAGAGTTAGAGCTGTTCGTAATGAAGCTGCTCGCTCCGCTTGGCACGTAGTTTCCAGTAGTGGTTCCTGTCTTACCTATGTTAAGGTCGTAGCCATTGATGCCTAGGGTGCCGTTCACAATGGTAAGTGTTCCACCGATAACGGTGTTGGCTCCTAAGTTCATACCTAGTGGCCTGTCCATATAAACACTTGCATTTGTGGTCAGGTTCGCTCCGGTGATCTGAGGAGCCGAAGAGTTACCAAGAACCTTGAGAAGGGTATTGGTTGCCGAGTTCGCACTCACGATCTGTGCTCCAGAGTAGTTAAACTTGATATCACCTGTGCTGCTGCTGGTAGAACCAACGATAAGCGTGGTGTTGTTGTAGATAACCACAAAACCGCCGCTGATGTCGAGCTTGCCAGTGATCGTGATGTTGTTGTAGAACCTAACGGCAAGTACCGATGAGCCCATGTTCACTTTCACGTTGCCAAGGGTGGCCGCACCAGAAACGGTCTGGTTCAAGCTACTGTTGTCAAGCACCAATGTACCTGTGCCGTTAACGGTACCGTTACACGCAACGTCGCGTTTCACGGTAAGGTTGTAGCCAGCAGTTGCAACGGTAACACCACTGTTGATGGTGAAGTTGCTATTGATGGTCGTGTTTCCTGCAAGGGTGTATGTACCGCTTCCGTTAAGTGTTAACCAGTAGTAAGCGTTGGCAGGCAGCGTCTGAGGTGTGCTCATGATAAGCTTCCCTGCGTTGTGCGTAAGCGTACCGTTCTTGGTGAACGTTCCGCCAAGGTTAACTATACCACCATTGTTGATGGTAAGCGAGGCCCCACTGTTGATGGTAAGGTTGTTACAGTTCACGGTGCTGGCGATAACAGGTTGGAAAGTACCCGAACCGATGGTAACATTGGACGAACTGGTTGGAACTGTGCCCGAGCACCAGTTTGGTCCGTAAGACCATGCTGTGCTGAATGCACCAGTCCACACCGATGTGGTACCAATAGTTACGGTCACCTGTGTAGAGTATGCAGAACCGCATACACCAAGGGTAGATTTACAACGATAAGAAGTGGTTACCGATGGTTGAACTATCACCGAGCTATTGGTAGCTCCTGAGATATCTGTCCATGCACCTGCACCTACTTTCGATTGCCATTGTGGGCTACCTGCGTTGCTGCTCACACTCAATGTATCATTTTGACCAGAACATATTGCTGCTGAAGTAGCAGTAGTAGTTCCACCCACTGGATTGGCATTGATAGTGATAGAAGTAGCAGGAGAAGTACCTGTGCTACCGTATTGATCGGTAACTGCACAAGTAATGCTGTATGTACCTGTATAGGCTGGGTTATAGCTAAAGCTTGCATAGCTTGTTCCAGTTCCTGTAAACTTAACAGTTGTACCTTCCTTCCATGTATAAGTATACGCATTATTAGAAGGTGAAGCTGAGAAGTTTTGGCCAATACCTTGGCAAATAGATGTACTAGTATTAGGAGTAATAGTAGCATTAGGAGCTGAAGGAGCCGTAATGCTTGCATTGTAATCTTCACACTCACCAGAATAGTAGTTAGTACCACAGGCACTAGCTGAACTATATCCACTGTAGGTACAAATTACGCGTAAACGTGTAACACCTGTCAATGCACCACTTGGTATATTGAAAGGAAGGTTACTGAATGAACCACTGCTAAAGTTAGCACTTCCTAAAGTACCTAATGTTTCCCCTGCATCTGCAAAGTCTCCATCTTGGTTAAGGTCGGCATAAGCTGTAACAACTACGTTATAAGTGTTTCCTCCCAATATTTTAATAGTATCCGCTTTACCTACTTGCAAATTGGCAGTTAGGTTGCTGTAATAGTTATAATAATTGGGTCCTGTTGCATAAGAAGTTGTGTTGTCGATACCGCCAACTTTAACTCTGCTCATATACATTTGCTGACTATAACCATTGTAACTCCATGTAGGGGTACAGTAAGGGGCTATAACTTTACGTTTTCCTGAAGGACAGGTAACAGTAGGTGTATAGGTTGATGAGTTAATAGTAACTTGTGAGCAACAAGCGGTAACTGAGTCACCAGCTGTAGCTCCCGATTTAATGCTATAAGCAACCCAGAAGTGGTTAGTGCCAGGCAATAACGCTTGAGTTCCAGTAACATTAAAGGTACCATTAGGACTAACTTGAGTAGCAAATACTGTAGTAGTAGCAAATGTGCCACTTGTACCGGTATAATAAACTCTAGCTGTATCAATATCAGTTGAAGCATTGGTAGAAGCACCAGTGCTCAAATTAAGCTGTGTTAGGTTAAGTGTGGCACCAGATGACATTACTACTTTCACATCAACTGCTTCATACCAACGTTTGCCTTTCTCTACCACACCTGTTGAAGCAAGTACTGTGGTCGAGCTAGTGTATGACATAGGCACGTTCACCATTCTGCTACCCGATGGGGCTTGAGTTGTAGGTGTAAAGTTAACACTGCTCACTGTAACCTGATTACATTCAACATCAACTACATTATTTGTAGTTGCACCACTTTTGAGGTCATAAGTAACCCAGAACCAGTTAGTGTCAGTTACTAAAGCAGCACTGCCTGTTACGTTGAAGCTACCCACAGGGCTAGTAGTTGTAGAACCAAATTGATTGGTGGTTGCAAATACATTGCTACTACCTGTTGACCATACTTTGGCATTGGCAATATCATTGCTGGCACTGCTTGAACCATTTGTATTCAAATTCAACTGGGTTAAGGTTTTAGAACCTGAACAACCTTTAAGAACTACAGGTATAGAAACCATTTTTTGGTTTGTAGCACTTGCAAATACATCAAGAGTAGACTCTGTGTTTGTAGTTACTGATACCACTGACAATGGACTATCAATAAAATTAACACTATAGTCTTCAGTTTCACCACCATAATAGTACGTATAAGCACATGGATCAAGTGCAGCACCATTACTAGCATAGTACTCATTTCTGATACGCATGCGTGAAGTGCCAAGAGTAGCACCACATGGTACGGTAAAGTTGAACTGTACTGTACCTGTTGCACTAGTTGTACCTACTTGTCCTAACTTTTCAGAAGCGGTAAAATTGGCGTCGCCGTCAAAGTCAATCCATGCTGCTGTATATTGAGGAGTATAGTTTGTAGAAATAGTTACACTTAAAGTATAGTTTGCTGCTTTTTGCAAATTGGTCGATTGAGAGGTGTAGTCATTATGAGTTGCACCACTTGCTGGGACAGTTGAAGTGTTACTAATGCTTCCCAATACCACTTTTGTAATACCACAAACAGCATATTGGTTATACTGATAATTTGTAGGAGTACAATATGGTTGAACCAGTTTACGTTTACCAGCAGGAGCGGTAACCGAAGGTGTATGTGTAATTGTGTTACCATTCGAATCCAAATCAAATTGCTCGAAGGTACCATCAACTGAATCGCCGGTGTTGCCTGATGTAGGCACATCGTAGGTCATCCAGAAATAGTTAGTACCAGGTAATAATGATTGGTTGCCTGTAAACGAAACGTTATAGGTAGGGCTATTATATACAGCACCATATTGGGTAGTAGTAGCAAATGTGCTGCTTGTACCTGTATACCAACATTTTGCTTTGCTTATGTTAGTGCTCACATTTTGAGAACCAACAACAGTAAACTCTAGGTTGGTTGCATTTTGAGCAGAACCACTTGTCATCACAATTTGAGCACCTATTATAGCATTGTTATTGTTTCCTTTAACAATGTTAGCAGTGCTGGCCTGTGTAGAAGTTGCACTAACATATACAGCAGGGTTATTGATGGTGCGGCTTCCACTCACTGTAGCAACTGAACCATAAGTGGCTGAATTGATAGTGGCTTGTGTACCTTGAGCATCAACAACGTTTCCGATAGTAGCACCACTTGCTATATTATAAGTGAGCCAGAACCATGCAGAGTCTGTATTAAGTGTTTGCGAACCTGTTACGCTAAACGCACCGCTTGGGCTACTAACTGTAGAACCGAATTGTGTGGTTGTTGCAAAAGCACCGCTGTTACTTGTATACCATACTTTGGCATTGGTGATATCAGAAGGACTGGTGGTTCCAGTGGTATTGAAGTTCAACTGTGTTAAAGCAGCAGTTCCACAACCATTAGAGTTAACACGAATTCTCATCATTTGAGCATTTACAGAACTTGGCGATACATCTACAGTTACAGGTTGTGCACTAGTAACCGAAGCAATGTTACGAGGACTGTCAATAATATCAACTGAATAATCTTCTGTTTCACCACCATAATAATAGTTATAATTACATGGGTTAAGACTTCCACCATTTGCATAATACTCAGCTCTTAAACGCAAGCGGGTTGTACCTGCTGTTGCACTACAAGGAACAGTTAAGTTAAATGTATTGGTAGCTGATGTTGAGGTATTGGTAAACTCACCTAGTTTCTCACCTGATGAGAAGGTACCATCATTGTTCCAATCAATCCATGCTGCAACATACTGATTAGTATAGTTTGTAGCTGCATTTACTGTAATTGAATAAGCCGACGATTTTTGCACGCTGGCATGCAAATTAGTATAATCAGTATGCGTAGTGCTGGTAGCTATTGTGCTGGTATTATTGATACCTGCAAAAACTACTTTAGTGATACCACAGTTGGCATATTGGTTATAAGTGTAGTTAGAAGGTGTGCAATAAGGTGCATTGATACGACGTTTTGTTGAAACAGTACCTGTAGAAGGTGCTGATGAAGTACCCGCAATAAGAACTGAGTCATATGTAGCAGTTACTGAGTCGCCAGTATTTGCTCCAGATTTGATATCATAAGTTAAATAGAAGTAGTTAGCACCTGGATTCAAGAATACACTTGTGCTACCAAAACTGAGAGCTCCATTAGGTGAAGCAATGGTAGTACCATATTGTGTAGTAGTGGTAAATCCAGAACTGCTGCCTGTAGACCAAAGTTTCGCATTTGAAATATTAGTAGTAACATTATTAGTACCACTGGTATTCAATTTCATGCTATCCATAGCAACTGCTGAACCTGTTCCACTCATAGTAACCTGAACACGAACAATTGAGTTATTTGTAAACCCTTTGGTAACTGCCGAAATAATAGGCATAGATACCGATGAGCTTACATAGGTAGCAGGATTATTAATTACTCTTGATCCTGTTGGGTTGCTATTGGTTGGGTTATAAGTAGCACTACTAATTGTTATAGAAGTTACAGATGCATCCAAAGAATTACCTAAGGTTGCTCCGCTTGCTACAGTGTAGGTTAACCATAACCATGAAGAATCGCCAACTACTTGCGAGCCACTAAAGCTCAAAGTGCTTGAACTAGGACTAGAAATAGTACTTCCGTATTGTGAAGTAGTAGCAAATACATTGGTAGTTGTATACCAAACTTTCACATTGCTAATATCTGACAAACTGGTTGTACCACTTGTGCCTGTTGCATTAAAGTTAAGTGCAGTTAAGGTTTGCGATCCGCAACCTGAAGCATTTACACGAATAGCGAGTATTTGTGCATCTGTAGTACCTGGTTGTACATCTACTGTAGTAGGATGGAAAGCAGCTGTGCTGGTAATATTACGAGGACTATCAGCGATATCGATACCGTAATCTTCTGTTTCACCTGCATAGTAGTAGTTATAATTACATGGGTCTAAGCCTCCTCCGTAAGCATAGTACTCTGAACGTAAACGCATACGAGTAGTACCTGCAACAGCAGAACAAGGAACGGTAAAGGTAAATGTGTTAGTACCAGTATTGGCACTAACAGTACCCTCACCTAGTTTTTCACCACTTGAGAATGTTCCATCATTATTAAAGTCAATCCAAGCCGCAGTATATTGAGTATAGTATCCTGAGTTAGACAAATTCACACTCATTGTGTAAGTAAGTGTTTTTTGAATCGATGTACTTTGTGTAGCACTGTAGTCAGTATGTGTGCTAGTGTTAGCTGGCACAGAACTGCTGTTATTAATGCTACCTAATTGCACTTTGGTAATACCTACTGGAGCATACTGGTTGTATGAATAGGTTGCAGCTGTGCAATATGCAGGGTTAATTTTACGCTTGGTAGCTACCGTAGTATTAGAAGGAATATAACCAGAACCACCTAAGTACAATGAATCATACCTTGCTGTAACCGAGTCGTTGGTAGTAGCACCAGATGGGATATCGTAAGTTAAGAATAAATAGTTATCTCCAGGGTTGGCATTAATACCAGTAGCGGTGAATACCATAGAACCACTAGGTGAAGCTATTGTACTACCGTATTGGCCAGCTGTAGAGAATACAGTGCTTCCACCAGTATAGAACAACTTAGCATTAGAAATATCGCTGGTTGAAGTTACACCTGAAGTATTCAATACCATTCTATCAATACTAACACCAGAACCTGTGCTGCCCATTGAGATTTTCAACCTAACTATTTGTTGGTTTACAGTTCCTTTACCTACTGGAGAGGTGTAAGGCATAATCATAGATGAAGAAACATAAGTTGCAGGGTTGTTGATAGTACGTGAACCTGAAGGGTCGTTATTTGATGGGGTTGAGGTATTGCTGCTAATTACCATTGAGGTAATTTTTGCATCAACTACATTAGTAACTGTAGCACCTGAAGCAATATCATAAGTTAACCAATACCATACTGAGTCGGTAGTAATAGTAGTAGAACCACTCACACTAAATGCACCATTGGGGTTTGAAACAGTACTTCCCCATTGGGTAGTAGTTGCAAACACAGGGCTATTAGCAGTGTACCAAACTTTTGCATTGGTAATATCTCCACTAGCATTGGTAGAACCTGGAGTACCTGCAGTATTGAAATTCAATTGTGTTACCGTTAAATTATTACCGCAACCGCTTGAATTGATACGCATTTTCAATATTTGTTGATTGGTAGCACCTGGTTGTACATCTAATGATAATGGCATAGCTGCAACATTAGAAGTAATGGTACGTGGGCTATCAGCAATATCAATGGTATAGTCTTCCACCTCTCCTGAATAATAGTAATTATACGAGCAAGGTACCAAATTTCCACCATATCCATAATACTCACTACGAATACGCATTCTTGTATTTCCTAAGCTAGCATTACATGGCACAGTAAAGTTGAAAGTAAAAGTTCCACTCGCATTATTGGCGTTAAGTTCACCAACCTTATCGCCTGCATCTGTCCAGTCTCCATTGCCATTCCAATCTATCCATACAGCAGTATAGTCTTGAGAATAGTTACAAGCATAAGAAACGGTCATTGAATAGCTTTTCGATTTTTGAATTGATCCTGTAATAGAGGTATAGTCTGAATAAGTAGGAGTAGCCGAAGGCACAGAAGTAGTATTATTAATACCTCCCACTTTTACATTGGTAATACCTGTTATTCCATATTGAGGATATTGGTAATCGGAAGTTGTACAATAACTATTGCGTATT
>JANYDJ010000059.1 GCA_025363675.1 Flavobacteriaceae bacterium
TGGGATAAATTAAGGTAGCAGTATTACATTTTTTTATATTTGATATACCTATATTGTTAATTAAAGTATCAAAATAAAATGTTACATCATCAAGCAATACAAAAGAACCATAGGTAAAATCGTTATTCATATATCGCATTGAAAATGCAATTTCAATTGAGTCATAAGTTGCTGCTTTAATATTTGTATCAGCACATTGTGCACCGGTCCCACCTAACATTAAATAATATGAGTCCACATAACATTCTTGTACATATATAATATTTGAATCGACTAACATGCTAGGTGACCGATGGGTATAGCCCTTGAAAATAACCTTTAGATCAGGATGAGATGAATAATTTATATAATTTGAAAACCCATAGAAACCCGTTTCAAAATATTTCATTTCGCAAGTTGGATATATTTTAGTTTTCAGCTTTCCAAACGGATTATTGCTACTATCTTTTTGCAATAATAACATATACTTACTTTTAGGGTGGTCGTAGGTAAATGTATCAGGAGTTATATAAGTATTCTTATATAAAAAAGTATCTATCATTTTACATATTCCTTTGCCTTCCCATACCCACCCATTTGGAATAGAATCTCGACCCAAATCATCTAAAGAATAATAATATTGTTTTTGCGGAATTTGAGCCGATAGTTGAATGGAAATAAACATTAAGACTATAGTAGCAGTTTTTAGCATAATACTTATAATAAAAATGGGTCGCAAATAGTATAATCAAATCCATTAGCAGTTTGCAAAGTTATATAACTTTCTATTTCACCGAAGCAATTTGTGAAGCTTTGCTGAGGGGTTTGAGAAATACCGCTCCAATTTGTTTTTCCTGACCACGTGTTGTTTGAGTTTAAAAACCTGTAGGTTGGGCCAACTGTGGGGTCATACAAAGATATTGCTGCAGCTTGACTGATAAATACACCTGTGGAAGTTACCATATTAACAACCAACTGCATTTTATAACAACCCTCAAGCGGGCAGGGAGAGTTAGGGCAATGCAAATCAACAGGAACAATAGATTTAGTTTCGTTGCATGAACCAGCATTAAATGTTATACAAGGGTAAAACACACAACTTTGATTAGGACAGCCAGGATTGTTTAAAGGAGTTAATACTACGCAAACTTGATAGTTGCATAGGATGTTAGGAGAAAAGCAAGATGTAAAAGTAAATGTAGGGAAAGTGCAACCTCCTACTTGGGCTGACGTTTTTTGTACTTGCGAAAAAGTAAATAGTGCGAAGATTAAAACTGCTCTCCTCATTTGCCGATTTTTGAATTGCGAAAATAGGACTAAAGCATTAGGTAATGTTAAATTTTTTATTATATTTTTTTGTTTTATTTATTGCCTACTTTTTATTAAGGGTGTTCGGCTTTTCCCTATATTTTTATTTATTGGTAAATGAAAATATACAAAAGGAATTGCCTATGCTTGGTATAAGCAGGCTTGATAAAACGAGGGCTAAAAAAGATAGAAATGCCCATGAGGATGGGCGAAATACTCCTATGGCTGGGGGGGGCTGTATATGAGTTTGCGTACATAGGGCTTGGTTTTTTTATTGTATTTCGATAGCAATTTTAGGTGTGGAAATAATATAAAACAAATTTATATTTTGTTTTTATCCAAAGGTAATATTATTAATGAAATAAGTAGTTGAAGGGGAATGGATAATTAAATAGCTAACTGTGACTGGAAAATAAAGATGCATTCATATTCTCCACTTTTGCAAAAGTTATATATGAGATTCCAAACTGCTCGTTGATTTTTTGTAGTTGCTGCTCAATGGTGCAAATGTATGATGCCACTTTCAAAACACTGTTCCTTGTGCGGGGTCGAAAGACCTATGAGTTAATTTATCTCTCAAGTAATCCTGCAGAAGACTGAGGGGTGCGGGCAAGTGTAGCCAAAAACTAACTTTATATATCTTCTCTACCCAATATAAACACCTCGTATTTTTTATAAAGCCACCCTCATCAGGTGGCTTTTTCTATTTATTAACGCAAGCGACTGAAACATTTATTTCCTTATTTGCGTTTAGATGAAAAAAATAATACATCACTTACGAATAAATAATCCCATCTCTCGCATTTCCCATTATTTTTGCCTGCCCACATTAAAAAAACATAATCCGCAACAGCGGAACAATTATAAAACATGCTTCATGTTCATTGAAGACCTTTGAAAAAAATTAATAACTGAATAAATATAAAATAACATCTTATGCGTCAATTTTTTAAAATGCTCTTTGCCTCTATGTTTGGTTTCATCATCGGAGGTATCCTATTGGTTTTTATTGTTGGAGGTATTATAACAGCTACCCTCAGCAGCTTTGCCGACAAGAAAGTAGCCACTATTGAAGATAAATCAGTGCTTCATATTACTTTGGGCTACCCTATCCCCGAACGCACACCCAACAATCCTTTCTCCAATATTATGGACGATGCTGATGTGGTGGGGTTAAATGATATATTGACAAACCTGAAGAAAGCCCAGTCCGATCCACATATTAAAGGCGTATTATTGGAAATTATGGCAGTAGGTGGTGGATGGGCCACTGCCGAAGAAATTCGCAACGCTATTATAGACTTTAAAAAGAGCGGCAAATTTGTAATTGCTTATAGTGAAATATATACCAATGGCTCCTATTATATAGCCACAGCTGCCGATAAAATATATTTAAACCCCACTGGTGAAATGCTGTTCAATGGCATGTTTGCACAAGTTACTTTTTTTAAAAATGCCTTAGATAAGCTGGGCATTGAAATGACCGCCATTAAGGGGCCTAACAATAAATATAAAAGTGCTGTGGAGCCTTTTCTCTACGACCACATGAGTGCCGAAAATAAAGAACAAGTTGAAGTTTATTTGAATGGAATAAATAACCACATGCTCGAGAAAGTAGCTGAAAGCCGTAAGATGCAGGTGGCCGAAATAAAAGAAATTGCCAATGAATTAAAAATAAAAACTGCTGCCGATGCAAAAGCACTAAAAATGGTGGACGACTTATGGTATAAAGATCAATTACTTGCTGAACTGAACAAAAGACTGGGGCAAGGAGAGAAAGACAAAATACATTTGGTAAATATGGGCAAATATACCAATGTAAATGTTGCCGGGAGCGAACCTGATGGTGAAGGGAAAATTGCCATAATATATGCCACAGGCGAAATAAATAGTGGTGAAGGGAATGACAATAGTGTTGGTAGCGAACGCATAAGTGAAGCCATTAGAAAAGCACGAAACGATGATAAGATTAATGCGGTAGTACTACGCATCAATTCGCCTGGAGGCAGTGCATTGGCATCGGATATTATATGGCGTGAGGTGGAACTAACCCGCCAAAAGAAACCTGTAGTAGTAAGCATGGGCGATGTAGCCGCATCGGGCGGATATTATATAGCCGCACCCGCTAGTTATATATTTGCCCAGCCCAATACTATTACCGGCTCTATTGGTGTATTTGGACTGATACCTAATTTTCAAAAACTAATGAACGACAAACTCGGTATAACTACTGAGGGAGTAAAAACAGGCAAGCATAGTGACCTTGGCGATTTGAGCCGCCCAATGACTGCCGAAGAAAAAACGATATATGAAAGTTTGGTTACCAAAGTGTATAACGATTTTGTGGACCGCGTGGCAACGGGTCGCAAAAAAAGTAGAGAGGATATAGATAAAATGGCTCGTGGCAGAGTGTGGACGGGAGAAGATGCATTGAAAAACGGATTGGTTGACAAAATTGGAGGTATAGATGATGCCATTAAAAAAGCAGCCGAGCTTGCCAAAATAAAAGACTATCGCATAAAAGTGCTTCCACAAATGAAAAATCCTTTAGAGAAGTTTTTCAAAAACGGAACCAATGAAGTAAAACAAGATTTGATTGAAAGCGAACTGGGTGAGTATGCAACAATATACCGCACGTTAAAGGCCGTGAAAAACTGGAAAGGGGTGCAAGCAAGAATGATGTTCGACGTACAGATTAAGTAAAATAAACAACTTTTGATGTTACTTATTATAAGGTTAATTATATATAATTTTCTGTAGCTTTTTTATATACAATTGTTATATTTGTTTCCTATAAATTATCCATAAATATTTCCTTTTCATAAGTGTACATTTTATATAATACTGACAAGGAAAGTATACAATCTATTTTGTAGGTTTTTGTAAGTATAATATCCATTTAAAAATAGCACTGAAAAAAATCTTTTCAGTATTGCAACCTTTTTCCTACCTTTGGCCTCTTATAATTAAAAACAACCACAAAATGAGGAAATTTTACGCACTAGTTTGCACCTTTATTTTATTGCAAGCCACCCATACCCAAGCCCAATCTTATTGCACTCCCAGCTATACCGGTTATGGTTGGAACAATAATAAAAATACTGCCACCTCCTTTTATACGCATATTAAAAATGTGACCTTGGCAGATATGAATGTGAGCACTGCGGCCCCGCAGAACAATCCTTCATCAACCTACGATGACAACACTTTGGAAACGGCCAGAGTGGCTAAAGGAGCTACTTACCCTTTAAGTATTTTCTTAGGCAATGGAGCCAACCCGCAAATTGTAGCAGTGTGGATCGACTATAACCAAAATGCAAAATTTGAAACTACCGAACGAGTATATGCAGCTTTCGACCCACTAAACACAGGTAACCATATTGCGGGCACAAACATTACTATTCCCGTAAATGCCAAAACAGGTGCCACCCGCATGCGTGTAGGTACCATATTTTCAAATGCAAATTCTGCCGCAAATATTCCCGACCCCTGTAATAATAATGATGCAAATACTACTACCGTGAGATGGAGTCAACACTTTCAAGATTATACAGTTGATGTATATCCACCGTCAGCACAAACCTATAAGAGTAGTGATGTGTCGCAAATAAATTTTGATGAAGTAACACAAGGCAGTACTGACAATCAAATTCTTCGCATTATAGTAGAAAACAATCCAGGGGGAACATTGAGTCCACTTACTGCCGGAAATTTCAACTTTAGCACCTTGGGCACTTCTAATCCTGCTGAGCTTGCTAAAGCCAAACTTTATTATACAGGCAATAATGCAAATTTCGGAATTACAAACCAAGTAGGTTCTGCGGTTACCAGTCCAAGCGGTAACTTTGCTATCAACGCAAACCAAACCCTAAAGCAAGGACAAAATTATTTTTGGTTGGTATATGATATTAGTGCAAGTGCACTACTAGGAAGTATGATAGATGCCCGTTGCTATTCTATCGACATTAATAGCATTAAACGGATTCCTACCAATGTAAATCCAGCAGGTAATCGCAGAATAGGTTATTGTGTGAGCCGCGGCAATCAAACAAATTTTATTGGAATATATAGTGTTCAGATGGGCTCTATAAACAACAGTACCTACTTCCAACAAACATCAGGCTATGTAGATTATACCTACTTAAGCGATACTGTTGACCGTGGCAATGCACAATCGATAGGTGTTGTTTGCGGCAACGGCGTTAATGCTACCAGAGTGAGAGCGTGGATCGATTTCAACCACAATGGTGTACTTGACCCCAGTACCGAAAAAGTACTGGATACTTTTAATTTTACTACCAATCAAACCCAAGGTTCTTATATACTCTTGAAACAAAATTTTCAAGTTCCATCAGGTGCTGTATGCGGTCCAACCCGTTTGCGAGTGAGCACACAAAGTTATCCGGTAACAGCTCAGGGACCCTGTACCAACCCTATTCAAATAGGAGAAGTAGAAGATTATACGGTTGTGATTAGAGAAGCTGGGCAACCAGTTTCCGAATTTAAAGCTGGGGCTAGCTGCCTAGGTAGCCAAACAGATTTTTATGACCTATCCTATACTTTTGGAAATTATAATATCAGCAGTTGGCGTTGGGATTTTGGTGATGGAAATATTGACAGTGTTAATCAAAACCCTTCTCATACTTATGCAAATGCAGGAGTATATAATGTGAAATTGACTACCAATACCAACCTCCCCGGCACTCCGTCTGTAATTACACACGCAGTTACTGTTGAAAAACCTAAGGCCGATTTTATTACCGACCTCAATGTGTATCAAGTTCCCATTACTTTTAATGATATAACCACCGGAGGCGTAGTGATATTTTGGAGTTGGGATTTTGGCGACCAGCAATCAGGAGCATTGAACAAAAGTTTTATGCCACAACCCACGCACACTTTCGATACCGCTGGTACCTATCAAGTTACTTTAATAGTGATAACGCAAGGGGGTTGTATTGATACCATAGTTAAAACCTTAACTATATTACAAAAACAACAACCCATAGCCGATTTTACAGCCAATACTTTTAACCCCTATATATATGAAAGCGTAAACTTAATAGACCAAAGTGTGAACCAACCCGACCAATGGAAATGGACCTTTAGCCCTAATAAAATTAGCTTTAAAAACAACACCAACGATACTACTCAAAACCCTACTATTAGTTTTGATTCAGTGTGCACTTATACGGTGTTTTTAGAAGCCAAAAATATAGCGGGAAGTAATACCACTAGCAAACAGTTTATAGTAAAAAACTACACAGCTCCAAAGGTTGGTTTTTATGCTACACCACTTACCGTGAAAGTAGGACAGCAAGTTAATTTCATTGATACCTCTCTTAACGACCCAACTATTTGGGCTTGGGATTTTGGTGATACCATTTCTGGTGCAAACAATATATCAAATCTACAGTTCCCCTTCCATGTTTTTGCCAATGCTGGTAAATATAGAATTACCCTAGTAGTAAAAAATCCAGGCGGTAAGGACAGCCTCGTAAAAAACCAATATATAACCGTTACCAACCAATTTAATATGTGTGATAACACTGCTGTAGTTAGCACTGCTTTCAAAGGATTTATATATGATTCTGGCGGACCCGTTTCTAATTATAATGATGGTTCTAATTGTGGTTTTCTTATCCAGCCCAATTGTGCAGGTAAAATTGTGATATCATTTACTGCCCTCGATATGCAAGCCAATGATTACGTGCAAGTATTTGATGGTGTAGATGATATAACTGGTAAACCATTACATCCGGGTCTCGGATTTACAGGCACCAATTCGCCAGGTTCACTCACTGCAAACAGTGGATCTATATATATAAAAGAAGTTACTGATGGCAATAATAATTCAACCGGTTTTGCTGCATCGTGGACGGCATTTGCAAACCAAAAACCAAAAGCTAAAATAAATGCTGATAGTATAGCATATATAAATAGTCCTTATAATTTGCGTAACGCTACACAAACAGGTAGCGGCAACAAATATCAATGGGATGTGGATGGTGATGGTGTAATAGATGATACACTCTTTAATACTTCATTTACTTATACAACTTTGGGCAAACAAACAATTATGTTAATTGCCACAAATTGTGCGGGAACAGATACCGTTTTCAAGACCATCAATATTAAAACACCCACTGCTGTTCCTGTGGTTAATTTCCTTTCCGATCAAGATACCGTTTATCCCAACGATCCTATTCAATTAACCGATCTTTCAACCAATGGACCCACTAGTTGGTTCTGGGAATTCTCACCTGCAAACCAAGTATTCTTTATTACAGGAGACGAGTTTTCGCAAAACCCACAAATTGGTTTCCTAACCTCGGGCAATTATACAATTTGCCTTACCGCAACCAATGCAATTGGTAGCAGTGTGAAAGTTTGTAAAACCAATTTGGTAATAGTAAAAGAACTTGCACAAATGTGTATATTCCCCTATGAAACTACTGTGGCAGCAGGTTCTCTGTTCGACTCAGGTGGCCCCAACGCAAACTATAGTGACAATGAAAATTGCAATTATAAAATAGGACCTTGTAATAGTGAAATTGAATTGAAGTTTAATAAATTCAATTTATCAAACGGCGACTATATAAGAATATATGATGGTGCTGATAATACCGGAACTCCATTATATAGTGGACTAGGATATAGTGGCAGTAACATACCTGGTCCTTTTAATGCGTACTCAGGAAATATGTATATCGAATTCACTTCCAATGCACAAGGCAACTCAGCAGGATTTGCTGGTGAGTGGAACAGCAAACCACTACAAGCTCCAGTGGCCGACTTCACAGTTCCTACAGCCATATATAAATCAGGCGTTACCCATTTTGTTAATTCAAGTAGCAATGGAACCACTTATGAATGGGACTTTGATGGCAATGGCACTACAGATTCTACCACTACCGATGGTGATTGGATATTTACAGCTACAGGAAATGTAGATGTTACCTTAACTGTTACCAATTGTTTAGGTGTAACTACTGTAACTAAAACAGTAACAGTGATAAATCCTTCAGCAAAACCAACTGCAGGCTTCACCACCAATTTTACCATTGCCGATACTATGCAAGTAATTACCTTGATGGATACAAGCACTAACGGACCAAAAACATGGAACTGGGCTATCACTCCTTCAAGTACCGTGAACTTTTTAAACGGAAATACTGATTATAAAGCTATAATAAACTTTAGCGATACGGGCGATTACAAAGTATGTTTAACTGTATCAAATACTTTTGGGAATGACAATGTATGCCGCACTGCTTATATACATGTGTCTGCCATCTGCCGTCCCAATCCTACGCAGATTAGCGGTGTTGGATTAAATCGCGTTGGTATAAGTAGTATAACAAAAACTACACCTTCTGTAGCAGGATATACTGATTATACAGGTAATGGAGTATCATTTAAATTAGAGCGAAAAGCAAAAACAACTTATAGATTAGAAAAGTTTGATATAGGTACCAACCAAAACTGGCGTGCCTGGGTTGATTATGACCAAAACGGCGACTTTGATGTAACCAACGAAAGAGTAATTAATGAAGCCCCCACCAGCAACCAAGTAGTATCGGGCAGTTTTAACGTTCCAGCTGGGGCGAAAACAGGTATTACCAGAATAAGAGTTGCAGTGAGTTATAATAACAATCAAAACCAACCTTGTAATGTTTCATTCGGAGAAGTAGAAGACTATTTCGTGTTAATCACTGATGATAATACCCCTCCTGTTTTAACATTGGTTGGCAGCAATCCAGATACACTTGAGCAAGGACTCACTTATAATGATCCTGGTGCATCTGCTATCGATAATGTTGATGGTAATATTAGTGCCAATATAGTTTCATCGAACAATATCAATAACCAAGTGGTGGGAAGCTATATAGTAAAATATAATGTTGCCGACTCAGCCGGAAACAAAGCTCCAGAGGTGCAACGCACTGTATATGTATTACCTGACAATACCGGCCCAACTATTACCTTAACAGGTGCAGATAGCCAATATGTAGAAGTGCATAATGCCTATACAGAAAAAGGTGCTACTGCCATAGATAGTATGGACGGAAATGTAACCAATACTATTATAGCAACAGGCACTGTTGACACCAGCAAATTGGGCTGGTACCAAATAACCTATACTGCTACCGATAAGAGCAAAAATACCAATACGAGAATACGCTGGGTACAAGTTGGCGACACTACCCGCCCTGTTATTAAGCTAGTTGGTAAAGACAGTATATATATATTCCTCAATGCCACATTTACCGACCCTGGTGTAAAAATTACCGATAACTATGATGTTATTTTACCTGCTTCTGTTGTTCGCACAGGTAGTATAAATAATACTGTGAAGGGATGGTATACTTTAGATTATGACGTGCAAGACAAACAAGGCAACAAAGCAAATACTGTAACCCGCTGGGTAAATGTAGATGCCAATGCCATCAATGTTCCTGCTGATAAATCATTCGAACTATATCCAAATCCTACCAATGATAAATTGAATATACAATTGCAACAAAACATCAACGCCGTTCGCTGGACAGTATATGATGTTACTGGCAAAATAATTTTGAACGGAGCAATACGTGGCACTACACAAATAGATGTAGCTAACATGGCAAAAGGACTATATCATTTGCAATTGGTAGATGCGAATGGTGTTACTATAGGTAGCAAACAATTTGTGAAAGAATAATTATTATAATGGTTGATGATTAATTGCTGATGATTAATGATTGGCTAGTATGATATAAAAAAATCCCGCGTTATATAATATAGCGTGGGATTTTTTTATACGTCATTACAAGCACTGGGCTCAATAATATATCGTCCCTACGGGACTTCCTGGGTGTGGGTTGCATTACTTTTACCGATATTTCGTCCCTACAGGACTTTAACTATGATAGTCCCATAGGGACGAAACATCGGTAGAAAAAAAAATGTGGTTAAATGCGAAAGTCCTGTAGGGACGAAATATTATAGTTCACAATATCAATCCCTATAATATATTTGTATAACAATCACCCCATGGACGAATTCCTCGAAACATATAGAACCTTCGAAAAAGAACAGCTTTTTCAAATAGTTTTATTCCCTGATGAATATAAAGAAGAAGCAATACTAGCTGCCAAACAAGTGATTACTGAGAAAGGATGGAAACGCGAACTTGACAAAGCACTAGAACAGCAAAATATAAAAGAGCAAGAAGAGCAAGAACAATACGAACAAGATGTAATTGACAAAGCAGAATATTATAAGAATTATGTTGAATTAAAAAACGAAGGTATCTCTTTCCAAATCAACAAAGAAAGCACTGTTCTGTTTGAAGACAAACTCATAGAAAATAATATTGAATTTTTTAGAGCAGACAAACAAATAATATCTGAATTGAATTATGATGAAGATTGCCAAACATATTATTTGAAAAAGACAGATTATGAAAAAGCAATTGAAATAAAGAAGGAACTGGGCTTATCAATGCCCAAACCAAAAACGAAACTTGAAAAAAATACATATATACTTGCAATAATTGGTTTTGCGGTATATATATTATACGAACTATACGATTTAATATATACAAAAACAATCCATTGAACCAACAACTATATAATAAAACTGCCTTTACTTCGGTCTTCCGACTAACTGACTAACGACTGACCGACTAACGACTATAAACATGACCAATAAAATCAACGCCCCTGAGCGTTCCTACTTATATATAAACACTTCACAACTCCCTGCAAGTGGTAACGGATTATATACCGCAATTAATATATACAAAGATGAGTATATTGCCCAGTTTAAAGGAGAAATTTTAACCAATCTGCAAGCAAAACTGAGGGCAAAAAATAACAAAGATCAATACTTTATTACTATGCTCGATGGCAGTATTATGGACTCTATGAAACGAAATTGTTTTGCCAAATATGCCAATGATGTAAAAGGTTCTGCAAACACTCTATTTACAAACAATGCCAAAATAGGATTGGACGAAAATGAAAATGTATGCTTAATTGCCACCCGCTATATAAAAAGTGGCGAAGAGATTTTTTGCAGCTATGGCAACAGGTATTGGCAGAAACATTATATAAAATAACTCCCCCCAACTTCCGTCTTCTAGCTTCGGTCTTCCTACTTCCTACTTCCTACTTCGGTCTTCGGTCTTCCTACTTCCTACTTCCGTCTCCCCCCTAGTCCTTCTCAATAGTCAAAATCTCTTTATATAATAATTGATTGGAAGTGGTGGTGGTGGGAACATTGGCATCCGCTTTTACATATACCAATATTTTTTTATTGCGGCCATCTTTCTGCACGCTGTAAAACTTTGCAATGTTTTTTGAAGGGTCGCTAAGTTTGCCATCGAGCATAATATTAAAACGATTGCCATCGCTAAAATATTCAAACCGATAAAGTCTTTCCAGTTCGGGCATTTGCTTTAGGTACATCACCCCTACCCTATAATCGTACAACGCATTTAGGCTGCCTGTTTTAAAGAAATTGAGTTCGCCCAAATCAGTATAGGTAGAGTCCCATATTACTTTGCCCAAACTATCATATTGTATTTTTTGCCATTGTGTTATATTCCACTTGCCATTGCCCCTGCACAAATGGTTTTCTTTCATATCGGCTTTACTGCACGAAGTATATAATGCACTTGCTCCAAATAATATCAATATATATATAATAATTTTTTTCATTTATATTAATATTCTTTATCTATTAACAAATATTTAAGTACGATGGCAATATGCACACCTTTGGTATCATCGGCCAAACCTTTATAGCCAATATTATTTATTTCATTAATGTTTTGGGGAATGGAATTTCTGCTATTAATAGTGCCTTTGGTGTAATCTAAATCATTATAGGTATCGCCAGCGAATACACTGCCCATCATAAAATCAGCTTTCAAGTTTATAGCTAGTCTTTTGTGCACTTGCACATCGATAGACGTTCCCAAATAAGTCATTATTTTTAGTGAATGAAAAATACCATTCAACTGCTTTTCGTTGGTGAAACTTTCTGTACCATCATTATATATAAATGAACTTTTTACATAGCTATTTCTAAAACACATACCTGCCAATAAACCTACCGCAACTTTTTTACCCACTCTAAAACCCGAACCCAAATCCACTTTTATATCATTAAATTGAAAACGCATTCTACGTTGGTCGTTATTAATAAATGTGGCTCGGTTATCGGAATAGGCTCTATTAACGGTGATGGTGGAATAGTATAATGCTTTTTTGCCCAAACTAAAAGCAAACACGCCCTGCCAGCCTATAGGTGTGGCAATTTTAGTAGCGAAAGGTTTATTTAATATATTTTTATACAAAGTATTATACGAATTAAAAAATGCGGTATTATTATCCGACTTCACACTATAAAAAGCTGGACCAAAACCCAAAGACAATACCATATTTTGTGCATGGGCAAATGCTGAAAAAGCAAATGATATATATATAATAGTGACTATCTTTTTCATATTATTTCCTTCTTACGCCCAATAATATATTTACACTAATTCCAATATTGCTGAACTTATCATGCAATGGCAGTGGGTAATTTTTATCGCCGGTTCGTAATGAAGTGCCCAATAAAACCATATCCAAATTACCCAAAGTTTGCGGCATTCCTTGCATTTGATACCACACCCTAATTCCCACCGGACCAATATTACTTTGTTGGTATAAAGTAAAACCTGTAGGTATTACATTTAAAAGAAATTGCAGCGGATTACTTTCTACATTAAATATATCTTCCCATTTTGTTCCACTAATTTCTGCTGTGGGAGCTTTGCGTGTATAACCTTTAAGCCGCATTCCAAAATCGAAAGAATAACCCCACATCATTTTATTATTGTTCCAAGTATAAAATTGCCCAATATTGAATGAATTGGAAATAACTTTAATATCTCGTTGCACTATTCCCCCTGCCCCACCACTTCCCTTTGCTGATACCATTGCCGATCGCCCTACCCACATAAATTCCATTCCTGAATTTCTAAAACCTTTTACCTGAAAACCCACAGACAAACCCTTAAACCCATGTATTGCTGGCATTTTATCAGTGAGTATAGTTTCGTTACGCAGGTTGTAGGCATGCAGCACGCGGTTTATTTCCCTAGGGTTGGCATAGCCATAATGATAGCCCACCGTTAAACCTGTTTGCCCAGAAGCCCTGCTTATTGCAGATACAAATACTAAAAAAAATAGACCCTTGCTTAACATACTGCAAATAAATATCTCAATGCTGAATATTCCATATACCCTGAGGAGTGTATTTTTAAGAGTACTCTTTTCACTACTCTTTTAAACTTTCTTTCCGTCGGCTGAAGCCAGACGGCAATTGGGGCACAAACTACTAATTACTAAAACAGCCGAATGGCATTAACCATTAACAACCAATCATTAACCATTATCTTTGCCCCCTTGCACTACACCCTTCACGACATAGCAACCATTACCAATGCCAGCCTACCCAATGGCGGGCACGACTTAGTGGTAAAAAGTATTATAACAGATAGCCGCACCAATCCCATTAATCCGCATACATTGTTTGTGGCTTTGGTAGGCGAACGTAATAACGGACACGATTATATACAACAAGCTTATAATAATGGATGTCGTTTTTTTATGGTGAGCGAAGCAGTTGATTGCACACTTTTTCCTGAAGCAAGTATTATACAAACACACGATACTTTGGTGGCTTTACAAACTTTGGCCGCATTCCACCGCAAGCAAATGTATATGCCCATAATTGGTATAACGGGTAGCAATGGAAAAACTGTGGTGAAAGAATGGTTATATCATTTGCTTAATAAAGATTATAAAGTATATCGTTCGCCACGCAGTTATAATTCGCAAGTGGGGGTTCCTTTATCGGTATTGGGAATTGAAAAAGAACACGGACTCGCTATTATAGAAGCAGGGATTTCGCAGCCCGGCGAAATGCAAAAACTGCAACATATTATAAAACCCGACATGGTGGTGTTCACGCATTTGGGCACCGCACACGATGCAGGTTTTGAAAACCATTTGCAGAAAGCAGAAGAGAAACTGCTATTGGCCGAAGGTGCCGATTGCCTAGTTACGCCCGTTGATAATATACAATTGAAAGAAGCGTTAGAAACTTTCAAACAAAAAAACTTTATCAAAATAATTGGATGGGGATATAATACACCTGCCAGTGTTAATATAACAAAAGTAGAAAAAAGTATTATAGGAAGTGCTATCACCTTTATATATAAATCATCTGAACTAAAATTTGAAATTCCTTTTACTGATGATGCATCAATAGCCAACGCCACTACTTGCCTTTGCTGTTTGCTTGCTTTGGAACGATTGGATGAAGAACATATACAAAGATTTGCCACATTGCAACCCGTAGAAATGCGTTTACAAATGTTGCATGGCGTTAACGGATGTATTATAATAAACGATAGTTACAATGCCGATATAGAATCGCTGCAAGTAGCATTGGATTATCTGGAAAGGCAAAACCCTCGCCTCTCAAAAACATTAATACTAAGCGACCTACAGCAAAGTGGTTTGCCTACTTCCGATTTATATTATATTATAGCAAATTTAATTAAACAACATCATATAGATAAGCTCATAGGCATTGGTCCAGATATTAGCAAACATATAGATTTGTTCGATTGCGAAAAAGAGTTTTATATAGATACTACCAGTTTTATTGCAAAACTAAACACCTCTAAATGGAGCGAACAAGCTATATTAATTAAAGGCTCACGCATATTTGGATTTGAACAAATAAGCAAAGCATTAGAAAAGAAAACGCATCAAACCAGGTTAGAAATTAATCTGGAAAATGTAGCACATAACCTGCATACTATTATAGCGATGCAACCTGCCAATACCAAAGTAATGGCTATGGTAAAAGCATTTGGTTACGGCAGCGGCGGACACGAACTTGCAAAAATGCTACAACACCAAAAAGTAAATTATATGGCCGTAGCCTATGCCGATGAAGGTGTGGAATTACGCAAAGCAGGAATTAAAACACCTATTATGGTAATGAGTCCCGAGCCGAATAGTTATCGTTTGTTGGTTGATTATAATTTGGAACCCGAAGTATATAGTTTTGAGCAATTAAATTCTTATATACAATTCTTATCAAACTATATAAATACCCATTGGCCAGCCGTGCATTTAGAAATGGATACAGGCATGCACCGCTTGGGTTTTCAAGCATCCGAAATTCCTGCACTATGCAAACAACTAAGTGAATTACCCAAACTAAAAATTGCTTCCATGTTCACCCATCTTGCAGCGGCCGATGAAAATATATATGATACTTTCACGCAAACACAATTAGCTACTTTTAATACGATGGTGAATGATATTAAAAACATTATATCATACCCATTTATTACCCATGCCAGCAACACGGCGGGCAGTATACGTTTCAACCCTCAACATCCTTTCGATATGGTACGTTTGGGAATTGGATTATATGGAGTTGACCCCACCCATACTATACAAAATAAACTGATGCCCGTAAGCAAATTGGTATCGCACATACTACAAATAAAAGAAGTGAAACAGGGCGACACCATTGGCTATGGCCGCCACACCACGGCAGATAAGGATATGCAAATAGGTATTATAGCAATTGGCTATGCCGATGGACTGAACAGACTATTAAGCAACCGAAACGGAAAACTATATTATAATAATACTGCCGTGGATATAGTAGGCAATGTATGCATGGATATGTGTATGGTGGACCTCACCAATATACTAGCAAAAACTGGCGATGAAGTTATCATATTT
>JANYDJ010000065.1 GCA_025363675.1 Flavobacteriaceae bacterium
TATGTAAAATACAAATGCTCCATTGAATTTGGTGGATGTATTAAAGATTATTTAGATTCTGTTTTAGTGGATACATTTTTGAGAGCATCTCTTAATTGGGACAGTGCTTGCAAAGGCAGTATAACTACCATTAAAGCCACGCCAATAAATGCTGTAGCCCCTATTATGTATACTTGGAACGGACAATCAAGCAATGTTGATTCAATAGGTTTTTTGCTAACAAAAGATACCATAATATATTTCAGTATCAATGATAGTTTAGGTTGCAGATTTGATGACAGTTTATATATTAAAGCATTACCCAATGCCAAATACAATTTTGTTAAGAATCGCTATCATTATACTTTTATTCCCGTGGTACAAAATTATTCAACATATTTATGGAACTTTGGAGATGGTGATACTTCCTCGCAAATTACTCCTTATCATACCTATAAAACCAAAGGAATGTTTGCAGTAAAATTAGAAGTGACCAATGCCAAAGGTTGTAAGGATATATATATAGATTCGGTAAAGGCGGACTCAATGCCTACTGTGTCATGGACTTGGAACAATGCCTGTAAAGGTAGTATTGCTACATTAAAAGCATCTATTGCTTTTAGCACCGCTCCAATTGTATATATGTGGAATGGAAAAAAAGGAAGTAGCAACTTGTATTTTATGCTTACTAAAGATACCCTGATTTATCTAAAAGTAACCGATGGTTCAGGGTATGTTTTTTATGATAGTATGTATATAAAAGCAGAAGCACAAATTAAGTTTCAAACCACCAAACAGCTCAACAATTATATATTTACTCCCGATGTGCAGTATTACCCTACCTACTATTGGCAGTTTGGCGACAGTGCTAAATCTTTTAAAGTAATACCTAACCATGCATATACTAAAAAGGGAACTTATGTGGTGAAATTGGAAGTGATTTCCCAATATAGTTGTTATGCCATTTACATCGACACTGTAATTGTCGATTCATTGCCTGATGTATTAATGACAGCCGATAATTATTGTATTGGAAAAACAACTATAGTACATGCTAAAGTTAAAAATTCAACAGCACCTCGCTCCTATACCTGGAATGGGCAGTCATCTAGTGTTGATTCAATATACTTTACACTCACAAACGATACAATGATATATTTACAGGTAAAAGACAGTAATGGATTTTATTATAACGACAGTATGTTTATTGTAGCCGAACCCAAAACCAATTTTCAGATATCAAATATTGCTAACTATTATACATTTACTCCGCTTGTTAAAAATTACCCCTACTACTTCTGGAATTTTGGTGATGGAGATTCTTCTATGCAAACCATTCCCACTCATATATATAATTCAAATGGTTCGTATTTGGTTAAATTGATTGTACAGTCAGCAACAGCATGTGCTGATTCGTTGGTACAAACTATAGCTGTGAATACCGCAATCAATAATATTCCTGCTATTTCTAATGTTAAACTATATCCCAATCCAACAGGTTCTTATTCTATTTTAGAATATAATTATAATAATAAAAATTCCATAAAAGTATATGATATAACTGGTAAAGAACTCCAAAATATTATAAAGAGCAATACAACAAATAACCAAACAATATTGTATCCTCCAGCAAAAGGAATATATATTATCAATATCCTTTCCGAATCTGCAAACTATACTTTAAAGTGGATAGTAGAATAGCTCTTCGTTATCACCGTTTAGCAAGCAACTCCGCCTCTATCCTATTCCTCACCCTCGTAAAATAAGCCGGAAATGAAATATAGTTACCGATATAAGCCAGTATTATATATATAACTGCGAATATTAAACCCGAAAGAAGGGCAAAGAAACTTATGCCCGATGAAAAAATAGTGATAGATGCAAATGCAATACCCATAAGACTTGCATTGGTAAATAGTTTTTGTAAATTGCCCGTAAAGTATATTATAAACTCCCCCGCTGTTTCAACTATTTTTATTTGTCCTTCCGAAAAGTTTAAATATTTATTGGCATATCTGTTATATGATAATCTTACCAGATTATTTTTTGAAGTGAACAGTATCTATATCAACTGTTATATTATTTGCATTTTGTGTTTCAAGTTCTGTTTTATACAACGCAATTAACTTCTCCAAAGTTAAACTAGGTGTTTGTTCCTTAATAAATGAAGTCGAGGTTTTGTACATGGGCATGCCTTTCTACAAACTTAATGTGAAACTATCAATTATTACTTCTAGTTGCAGATGAGAAATGTTTTAACGCTCCACTTACAGTCGATACCTTATTTTTGTAACCTCAAAAAATCTTGAAACATTTCTCATTCATATTAATATTGCTCTGCAAGCTTGGATTATTAAGTGCTGCATCAATAGTGGTACCCGACGATTCGACAAAAGGATTCACTTTCGCGGTTGCCCCCGTGCCACTTGCCACCCATGCATTAATCGAAACCACCTTAACGCAAGCAGTACAAGCAAGAATTGGGAAAGAATTGTTTACTATGCCATTTGATAGCCCTGAGCGGATGGTGGTGCCGGTAAATATGAATGGTTTTATGCAAACCATACAATACGCCTATGCCCAACATCGTCCTCTCACCCTCTCGCCCGATCATATATGGTTGCTTATATGCCAAGGAGTGTCCATACATGTTCACGAGCAAAATGCTTGGCTCGAGAGCCAAATGTTTACTAAGCCAAGACCCAAACTTATAACCATACAATATGATACACTTACTTATGGCGAGCCTAGCTATTGGGATAGTATAATTACATCGATGGCCGATAGTATAAAAGAATATGCACAACCAGAGATACCAGAACTTATGATGCCCACATTTAGCACCACAGGCACAAAAGAACGGGTAGCATACGCTACAACACTGCTCGATGCCCCAGAAAAAACATTCACAAACTTGGCTTTCTCAGGGTGTGGAATACCCGATATAACACTAACAGGAACCATTAGCGATTGGGAAAAGATATATAAAGATGTGGAGCGATTTAATAAACTGGGTCTAAGTTATTGGACCCGTAATTTAAAACCAATACTAAAACAATTCTTAAATGCCCGCCAAGGTATAATAGATACCAAATTTTGGAATAGCATGTACAAAGAATCATCATACTATGGTGTCTTTAATATATCAGGTTGGATTATAAAGTTTTTTCCATACACGAAAGAATATTATAATGATACCACAAAAAAAGAAGACGAGGCCAGAGAAACATTTCGTTACTACCCCAATGTGTATATGGATGGTGAAGATTATTACCTGTCGCATTTTGATACGCGAAGTTTTCCGGGAGGCTATGCAAAAGTTCATATAGAATGGCTTAATTATTTTGAATATGAGCAACGTAGCATGGAAGTATTTGCTGGCTTTATGGCTATAGAGCAAAATAAAAAAAGTATGTCTGTTTCGCCTTATATTTCATGGGCAGTGTGTAAAAAAGATGCTCCATTAATAGAAGATAATTCCAATGTGATGCAACTAAACAATGATATAAACCACGAACCTGAATTGTGGAAATCAGCCTTGGTTACCAATGCCTCCCACCCTGCCATATATGCCCCTAATATGAATACCGATAGTGCAAAAGCAATCAACTTCTTATCAAATTATCTTAAACAACAAATATCAAATGCCTTGGGCGAAAAGATAAAAACCATTAAACAACTGCAGATACAGTTTATTGTTACTTGGGCTGGCACTGTTACCAATGTTCAAACTTGGGGCAAAAATCTAAATGTCAATGATCTTGAGCGTATTGAATTGCTTTTACGCAATCTTCCTTACCCTTGGCAAGCTGCCGAAGAATATAATAAAGAAGATGGAGAAAAATTGTACAAAGTAAATTATAAAGTAAATTTGGAAATTAAGTTTTAATCTCAACTATCTATCATATTTTTGAAAAACAATACCTAAGCACATTTGTTAGTTTTAAAAAGTGTATGTTTCATAAAAAACAAAATAGCAATACTGAACCTCCTGAAGACCTAGGTTTTGGCAACCAAGTGCAAGGTGGCCAAGGACGATTAATAAATAATGATGGCTCGTTTAATGTGCGTCGCAAAGGGCTGAGTCTTTTGGAAAGACTTAGCTTTTATCACCAATTAATTGCGATGCCTTGGTGGAAGTTTAACCTGTTGGTATTTTTAGTTTACTTTGTAGCTAATTTAATATTTGCTTTCATATATTGTATAATTGGTCTTGAGCACCTAGGGGGTATGCAAATGGATGCATCACCTTTTGATAAGTTTTGGGAAGCGTTTTTCTTTTCAGCACAAACATTAACCACAGTGGGTTATGGCAGAGTAAACCCAATTGGGATTGCTGCTTCTACTGTGTCAGCTATTGAATCATTATCAGGTCTGTTGGGTTTCGCTTTAGCTACAGGTCTTATATATGGGCGGTTTGCACGCCCCATTGCCAATATACTTTTCTCGAAAACCAGCGTGATGGCTCCTTATAAAGAAATAAATGCATGGATGTTTCGTATGGCAAATGTTAGAGATAACCAGTTAATTGAAGTAGAAGTAGAGGTGAACGTAACTTATATAAAACTAATAAACGGAAAACCTGTGAGGCAGTATGCTGCTTTAGAACTGGAACGCAACAAAGTTACCATGTTTCCTACTACATGGACTATTGTGCACCCACTCACAGATAAGAGTCCTTTGTATAACAAATCGCCTGATGATTTGCGAGAAATGCAGTTAGAGTTTATGATTATGGTAAAAGCTTTCGATGATGGTTTCTCAACTACCGTGCATGCAAGGTATTCGTATATAGTTGAAGAAGTGGAGCACGGTCAAAAGTTTGTGAATATACACGAAGCCACATCAGATGGTAAAACCTTAATACGCCTCGATAGGCTCGACCTACGCGAGCCAGCACAATTAAATGGTACAGGTGTATCAACCGAAAAGCCAGGACAAGCAAGAGCATAAGAGAATCTCCATTTCACCCTGAGCGAAGTCGAAGGGGGTGGGTCATTTTGTCTACTAAACTATTTTTTATGTATCTATTGAAAACACTGAATTTTTAAAATACCAAAAGCCAAAAAGTCATACAATCATATTTAAGGTTTAAATTTGCAATCGAGGGTGAACCAAAAAAAACAACATGAATTTACAAGATATTAAAAACCGTTTCGAGATAGTAGGCAATTCTCCCCTTCTTAATTTGTCGCTTGAAACCGCTATAAAAGTTGCTCCTACAGAAATGACGGTGCTAATTAACGGAGAAAGTGGTGTGGGAAAAGAGAACTTCAGCAAAATAATTCACACCTTAAGCAATAGAAAGCACGGACCATTTATAGCTGTTAACTGTGGTGCAATTCCTGAAGGGACTATAGATAGCGAATTATTCGGTCATGAAAAAGGAGCATATACCGGAGCACACGAACTTAGAAAAGGCTATTTTGAAACTGTAAATGGAGGTACTATATTCTTAGATGAAATAGGAGAACTACCCTTAGAAACCCAAGCTCGTTTATTAAGAGTTTTGGAATCGGGCGAATTTATAAAAGTGGGGAGCAGCAAATCGCAAAAAACAGATGTGCGTGTGGTAGCAGCAACCAATCGTGACTTGTTAGAGCTTACCCAGCAGGGCAAATTTAGAGAAGACTTATATTATAGGCTTAATACTGTGCCCATAAAAGTGCCCCCACTGCGTGAACGAGGCGATGATGTGGTATTGTTATTCCGCAAATTTGCCCAAGGCTTTGCAGAGAAGTATAAAACACAAGCAGCTACTGTGCAGCCAGATGCGGCACAGCTGCTCATAAATTACCGATGGCCAGGAAATATAAGGCAGCTCAAGAATATTACCGAACAGCTATCAGTTCTCGAAAATGAAAAAAGCATTACTGCCGAACTTTTATATAATTACCTACCCAAAGAAAATCCACAGGTACCTGCCCTGTTTGCTGGCACTAACAGTGAGCATGGATTAAGTGAACGTGATATTTTCTACAAAGTATTATATGATCTGAGAAGAGATATGAATGAACTAAAACAGGTGGTTTATAGTATGATGCAAAATCCTACAGAAGCACCTGCCTTAATTCAAAGTGAGAAGGTGCAAAGCCTTATGAAAATACCGAATGAGGAAGATAAAATGCAGATGGTTCAGCCATATATGCAACCGCAACAAGTTTACAGCAAGCAGCAGCCTGTTATTATTTCACAACCAATTACGCAAGTATTAGAAGTAAATGAGGAGCCCGTAGATGAAGTTTTATCTCTTGAAAAACGCGAACTTGAATTCATTAAAAAAGCGTTAGAAAAATATAAAAATAAACGCCGTTCCGCAGCCAAAGAATTAGGGATTTCTGAACGAACTTTATACAGAAAAATTAAGCAGTACGATTTGGATAAGTAAGCAAATTGCTAATTAATAATATATCCCTTCAACCCCAAATTTATATTTCCATTTTTGGCATTTGAATAAACAATTACTTGTTTGCTAAAATTTCCTAAATTACCAGCAGAAGTATAAACACAATCAATATAGCCCCATTCTCCAGGCATTATTTTTTCTTTGGTCCAACTGGGGGTTATGCAATCGCATAGGCTGCTAACATAGCGTAAAACGAGGGGTGAGTTGCCCGTATTTTGAAATTGATATTTAAAAAACGAGGGCGTGCCTGCTTTAATAGTGGTAGTATCAATATTGGTTCTTGTAAAACTTATTGAGGCGAATAAAGTATCATTTTTATGAGAAAGAGAAACCTTACTAAAAATAACAACAAATACAACCGATAAAACCCATTTGGCTTTCATATATATACCTAATATAAAAATTATACCACGATGTCTATTTATATAAGTTTTTATTTTGTATAAATAACAAGCTATCAATACTCATTTTACCAGGTCCAGCTATCATGAGCACAATATAGGTAATCATATATAAAAATGCTTCTTGCCCATCTCCAAATATTTCCCCTTTGTGAGAAACAAATACGGCTACTATCATGGTAATAATTAAAGGAATTAAAGTAAGTCTAGTTAGCAAACCTAGTGCTAAAAGAATAGAACAAAACAATTCGGCACCAATTACCATTGCAAGAGAAATTTCGCCACTTAATCCCATAAAACTCATAAATTTTTCCTGCTTTTCGGCAAAGTGAGCCATTTTATTATAACCATGGGGTATCATTAAAATCGCTACAGTTAAGCGTAGAATAAGCAAACTCAAATTTATACGGAAAGGGACCTGTTGGGTATTTAAAATTTTTTTAATCATGTTGGTAATGGTATTAAATAGGATGGAAAAATGATTTATTTAATTTTACAAATGTAAGTGAGTTTATTGAAACAGAAATGATGATAACAATTTAACTTTCAAACAGAGAAATTCAAAAATCCTATATAAATCTTATTTTATTATTATCTGGCTGATATATTTACCAGCAAAAATTCCGTATCCCTCACCTATAATATTTGAGTACACCTGCAACTGGTCCGCCCCACCCGCCTTAATGTATGCCACTAATGAGTTTTGATAAGTTCTCCAATCGTTACTTAGGTTTGATAGGCTCAGTCGGAACTGGGTTAACCCCAATATATTATAATCGATGCTGGCCACGTATAAGTCAAAACCTATTGTGGCTCCTTTCCAATCGCTGTTGTTTATAGAGTATGTTGAATTTGTGATACTTGCACTTGCATATTTCTTCCAATTGTTATCGGGGATAAAGCTCAGTATTGATGCATATTGTGCTCTTTGAGCATCATAATATTCGATAAAAAACTCGGGGTTCACCATCCCTGACTTATCGGAGATTTCGAAATGTATTTTCCCCAGCCAGTTGCCTCCTGCATCTTGCTTTGCTGAATCTTTAAAATAGGCGTTCAGTATGGTAATACTATCAGGTAGCTTGGCCACTGCATCCACTTGATATCTATTATCAGCGAATTTGGGGTTCCGTACTTGTAATTTATAATCTACTCCTGCCCTAGCAATAGTCGAGCTTTTATATACAGAATTAAATTTTTGGTAAGGGATAATTTCTTTGAATACGCCGTTTTCACTTAGTATTACTATAGAATTAGAATCGGTAGCAACTAAATTTGAATCAATAGGAGTTGCTGTTAATGAAGTATATACATAGAAATTTTCGCCATTGGCAAATAAACAATTCACCACCTGTTTCTGCACATCAAATTTAGAATTGAGGTTGGCCGGCTTTTCGCAACCCCCGATTACGCTTATTAAAGCGGTTAAAAAAATAAGACAAGTTATAAATCTAATTTTCATTTTATTTAAAATCTATATTGGTAACCAATGGAAGGAATTAGTGGGAATGATCGAGCTGCTACCAGTGAATATTGATTGGTTTGTTTGTCATAATTGTACCTAAGCAATTCTGGATTAAAAGCACCAAACGCATTATAAAGTGTGATGGTAAATGATTGTTGTTTCCTACCATCGGGATGTTTCCCGATTAAATTCATGCTAAAATCAATTCGCTTAAATAATCCAAAAGTTGAATTGTTTTTCCCCCCAGATAATAATATTTGTTGACCCTGCCAAGTGGGATAACTTTGCTGCCCTTGGGGTAAGATAAATTTAGCGATAGGGACTGAAATTGGAAAGCCACCTGTAAACACTATCGTGGTGCCGATAACCAGCCTTCTTCGCCATTGATGTGTCATGGCCAGTGTAATGTCGCTTTTCCTGTCAAGTGAATATCTGTAGTATGCTCCGCCATTGTATCCAGCTATTTTACGATAACTCCAAGTTTGACACCAGCTAATCCAACCTTTACTTAATCCGGCATTTTTGTGAAATATAAACTCTGTTCCATAACTCTTTCCAGTGCCATCAACCAATAGTTTATGCCAATCAAAATCAATATTATTTGAAGGTTTAGCACCGGGGTTTGCCAACGACACATGTTCCATATAAATGTAGTAGGCGTTCCCTTCAAAAGACCATTTTCGATTGATATTTTTAACCATTTGAATACTTAATTGGTCGCTAATCTGCGGCCCCAAAGTTTTGGTAAGAGGGAACCAATGATCACTAAGCATGAGACCGCTATATAATGTTTGAAAATAATTTTTCATTTGCCCTGTTCGATCGTATGCCATTTTTAAATGCCAATTGTTTTGTAGCAATTGATAATATGCTATTCGCGGCTCAAGCACCGTATATAATTTCCCTTCCGTTAATGCAAAACTGATGCGGGTACCCATTGTAAATGATTTGCGGCCTTTATCCAACTCCTTGTGAAGACTAGCATATACTGAACCCGTATATTGTTTTACTTTGGGCTCAAAGCGATAAGTAGTATCATATAACTTAATAGTATCAGAGGTTTGGAAGAGCTTTTGACTTCCTGTCTCATAATTTTCCATCCAAAAACTTGCACCATACAATAAGTTACCCGCTGATTTCGCAATGTATTCATCATACATAAGTCCGTAACAATTTAGACCTCTCAGATAGTCACGTGTTCTTTTGGTGAGTTTGGTAACAAATGAACCTGCTATCACATTTTCTTCTTCTTGAATGTTGCTTAGTGTATATATCGTATTAATAGCTAATTTAAGTGTGCCATATCCTCTCTTCTTCAGCATTTCCCACTTGGCCCAGGTGGTATAACCCCCATATTTTAATTCTTCATTATGCTTTAATTCAGAGGTTTTGCCATTTCCCATTTGATTCGTTCTTTTTCTAAAGAAGGTCAAAACATCATCATTCTTTATTATTTGAAAGTAAAGATAATTTTTCTTATCTATATTATATTTCAGTCTCAGATTTATATCGTTAAAATGATAACCGTTGTTAGCACTATCGGACTTGTCAAGTTTCAATAGCCAATCAAAATAGGACCTTCTATAACTTAAATGGTAAGTTAACCGCTTGCCAATTGGCCCATTAAGATTGAGTGAAAATGCAGCCAAACTTAGTTGGTATCCTCCAGATATTTTTTTTGTATCGCCTTCGTTTGGGGTTAGTAAAATTGCTCCACCTGCTCTTCCTCCTAGGTTAGCCCCCAAGCCACTTTTTATTATTTCTGTCCTACTAAAGTCCGACTCGTTAAATACTGAAATATAACCTGATGCATGTTGGATATTATAAATGGGAACACCATCCACAAAAAAGTTTGTGTGGTTTGTATTGCATCCTCTAAGCGAAGTGTAAACCACACCGCTTTTGTTTTTGTTTACCCCAGGAACAAATTGTAAATTCTTTAACAAATCAGGCTCCGTAAACAATACAGGCAATGAATTAAGTTTTTTATTGTCGATACAATAAGTGCCTGTACTAACTCCGGTTGAATCATTTTGTAATATCTGTAACGTTTTGCGAAGCGAAGCAATATCTGGAACTCTCAACAGATTAACATCCAATTTTTCATCATTATAAATTTTTATAGCAGATGTAAAATCTTTATATCCTGCAGAAGACACACTTATTTGATGTTCGCCATACCCAATTAGGAGCACATATCTGCCTTGTTCATTTGAAAAGCATTTATATTCCTGATTGGTTTTAGATACAACCATTACTCCAGCCATAGGTTTGCCAGTAATTACATCTGATATACTACCACTTAAAGAAAATTTTTGTGCAAATACTTTTTCAGGTAAAAATACCCATAAAATAAGGCCTAGCCACAGCAACACTTTTAGCTTAATTCGATACACCACAGCAAAGCTAAAAGATTTTGCCCATTTTATAGCACTTTTTAGTTATTTTTGCAGCCTCATAAATGGTTTTGTAGCTCAACTGGATAGAGCATCTGACTACGAATCAGAAGGTTAGGGGTTCGACTCCCTTCAAGACCACCATTATAAAAAAAAACCAAGCTTTTAAATAGGTTTGGTTTTTTTATATTTAAAATTTTGATTCGTTTTATTTATTATGATAACTATTGAAGAAGCTATAAAACAAAAAAAATTTAGCAGTGAGTTGCATAAACTTGTGGTAAATATACTTTATACTTCTAGTTGGGTTGAGCGTTTACATCAGCGTTTTTTCAAGCAGCATGGTATCACGGCACAGCAATACAATGTGCTTCGGATACTTCGTGGCCAATATCCCAATGCCGCTTCTGTAGGTATTGTATTAGATAGAATGATAGATAAATCATCCAATATTACCAGATTGGTAGATAAATTAGTGGCGAAAAAATATGTTACAAGAACAGAGAACCCTGAAAATAGAAGAATGCAACAATTGTTGATTACCTCCGCAGGGTTACAGTTATTGGCAACATTAGACCCTCTTATTGATACTCAATTTAACATTTCGGAGAAGATTACGGAGGAGGAGGCTGAAAAATTAAATGATATGCTAGATAGACTTAGGAGTTGATTTTAAATCTCTAATTAATTTGATTGCCTTGTGCAGCGATTGATTGCTTTCAACTATTAGCTTGTCAAGATTTTCAAGTACTTCCATTTGTTTCCCCAGTTCTGTACTGCCATCATCCTTAAACAAATTGCCATTTCCGTTTATTAGCCATTCTGAGTTTATGTTCGGGTAATTCAATACTATTTTTTGTAGTATTTCAAGAGAAGGGTTGTTCCTTCCATTGCATAAATGTGTAACAACAGGTTGCGAAACTTGGATTGATTGGGCAAATGTCTTTTTATTATGCCCTAGGTTATCAATCAATGAGTTTATTCGTTCAGAAAAATGGGTTTGGTTCATAACTTGCTACTTTTAAAGTATTTATATTTAATTACGAAGGTTTTATAGGTATAATTTACAAATGTAAATCAGGCAGGCCAACAAACAAAACATTTGTTATACAAATATGTAAAAACTGTATATTTATTTATTAATCAGTACTTTATATATAATATTTAAAGTAATAGATTACAAGTAGTAATCTAGCACATGGATTAACTTTTTGATCACTCAGAAAGGTATAAGATAAAAAAAAGGGCTGCCTCCTCTCCTCTTCAATGGTAGAAAATAAAAAAGGACTTACTTTTTAGTAAGTCCTTAAAAGAAAAGAATGAGTAGGGAGTTGTTTAATTGTTAGATTTTGCAACTTTGGAAGTTTTATTTTTATCACCTTCCATTGCGATTTTTTGACTTTCCCATTCTCTTAAGTATCCTTCATTTACCTCCGAAAGCTGCGGAAGATCTAACGTACGTTGGTGGGCCATGATATCAGCTGAAGCCAATGAGTTATTTTTAAAGTCTTTCTTTGCATAAGAAGCACCAATTCTATGGGCAGCTTCGTTGTATGACACGCCGTTAGTTTGTTTTAAATCTGCTATCGCATTGTAGATATTGCAAGCTGAAAAGAAACTGCTTATCAAGCCATTAAAAACACTTGTATCCATTTTTAATTCACATTTATATTCAAGTTCGCCATCAGCACTAATTAAAATTACTGCTGGCAAAGTATATACACCAAATTTTTGGGCAGTGGTTTTAGCATCTTTACCAATAACGTCAGCATTCATACTTACAAAGTTCTTTCTCAATGTGCTTTTTACAGTGGAAGTTGTGATAACTTCTCTGGTAAATTGCCTACTGGTAATACAGGTTTGAGAATGGAAATAGAGTAAAACCGGTTTTCGATCGATTTTAGCGTACTCAATAATTTTGTCAAAAGCGATTGTTTTCATGAAGCCTAGTTTGTCTTGGTGTCCGGGCTTTTCTGTAGCATTGGAAGTAGCGGGTAGGGAGAATAAAAAGGTAATGACGAGGATTTGTAGTAGTGATTTCATTTTTGTATGTATTAATCTGTATGTCAAAATTCGATAATCAGAACATACTATTCACACAATACTTGAACATAACTTACAATTGCTTTTAAACCATAAAACCAGCCTAAATAATTGTATAGCAGACTACATCTTATTACCTTGTTCAAAAAAAAATAAACCCTAGCGATTTTTCTTACATTGTAACATTGCTGAAAGTTAATTATTTCGATAAAAAAAAGCCACAACTTGATAAGTTGTGGCTCCCTTTTGAAAATTATTTAAGCTTTTACTTCACTTCTTCAAAATCAACATCAGTTACTTCTGCATTTTTATCAGAATTCTCAGCCCCTTTATTATTACTTGTGTCTTCAGTTGGGGGTGTTTGTTGGTTTTGGGTAGCAGCATATATATCTTGCGATGCTGCGTTCCATGCCTCAGATAATTCTGTTGATGCAATTTCTATTGCAGCAAAATCCTTTTCGGCATGAGCGGCTTTTAGCTTGTCGCATGCATCTTGAATGGCTTTCTTCTTGTCTTCTGGAATTTTATCGCCGTATTCTTTTATTTGCTTTTCTGTTGAGAAAACAAGTGCATCAGCAGCATTTAGCTTTTCAATTTCTTCTTTGGCTTTAATATCTGCATCTGCATTTGCGGCAGCTTCGTCTTTCATTCGTTTTATTTCAGCGTCGCTTAGTCCACTTGAAGCTTCAATTCTAATTTTCTGTTCCTTGCCGGTACCTTTATCTTTGGCCGAAACGCTTAGTATCCCGTTGGCGTCGATATCAAAAGTAACTTCAACTTGGGGCACTCCACGAGGGGCTGGTGGTATACCATCTAAATGAAATCTGCCAATTGTTCTATTGTCTTTGGCCAAGGGACGCTCTCCTTGCAGTACGTGTATTTCTACCGAAGGTTGGCTATCGCTTGCGGTGCTAAAAGTTTCAGATTTTTTAGATGGAATAGTGGTATTAGATTCTATTAAACGGGTGAATACACCGCCCATAGTTTCAATACCTAATGATAAAGGTGTTACATCTAATAACAATACATCTTTTACTTCGCCTGTAAGTACGCCGCCTTGTATAGCTGCTCCAATAGCGACCACTTCATCGGGGTTTACGCCTTTGCTGGGTGCTTTGCCAAAAAATTTCTCAACTGCTGCTTGAATTGCAGGGATACGGGTAGAGCCTCCAACCAAAATAACTTCGTCAATGTCATTAGTTGTATAACCTGCATTTTTTAAGGCCGATTTGCATGGCTCAATAGTGCGTTGTACCAAATCATCAACCAACTGTTCGAACTTGGCACGACTAAGGGTGCGAACTAAATGTTTTGGTATGCCGTCAACGGGCATAATGTAGGGGAGATTAATTTCAGTAGAGGGACTGCTCGACAATTCAATTTTTGCTTTTTCTGCAGCTTCTTTCAATCGTTGCAAGGCCATAGGGTCTTTGCTTAAATCTAATCCACTGTTTTCATCTTTAAATTCTTGTACTAACCAATCTATAATTTTATGGTCGAAATCATCACCACCCAAATGGGTATCACCGTCGGTTGATTTTACTTCAAATACACCCTCTCCAAGTTCAAGTACAGAAACATCGTGAGTTCCACCACCGCAATCAAATACAGCTATTTTCATGTCTTTGTTGCGTTTGTCGAGTCCATAAGCTAGGGCAGCGGCAGTCGGTTCGTTTATAATACGTTTAACTATTAGGCCAGCTATTTCTCCAGCCTCTTTAGTTGCTTGGCGTTGAGCATCGTTAAAGTACGCTGGAACTGTAATAACCGCTTCTTTAACTTCATGCCCTAAGAAATCTTCTGCAGTCTTCTTCATTTTTTGAAGGATCATGGCACTTATTTCTTGAGGGGAGTAAAGTCTTTCGTCAATTTTAACACGAGGTGTATTATTGTCGCCCTTAACCACTTTATAAGGTACACGAGAAACTTCTTTGGTACATTGATCAAAAGTGTTTCCCATAAATCTCTTAATGGAATAAATGGTATTTATTGGATTGGTGATTGATTGACGTTTTGCAGGATCGCCTATTTTGCGTTCGCCGTCTTTTAAAAATGCTACAATAGAAGGTGTTGTTCTTTTACCTTCGCTGTTTGCAATAACCACTGGTTCGTTGCCTTCCATTACTGATACGCAAGAGTTGGTGGTACCAAGGTCTATTCCTATTATTTTTCCCATGTTTTTTATTTTTTTATTTTGTGGTTCGTTTTACAACTATTTTGCCATTGCAGAAACTGGAAATTTTGGCAGACAAAGCGAACACTTATATAAATGGTTGACAGTATACAAGACAAAATGAAGTTTTAACTAATATAAATCACTTTGCTATGGCACGTATGTACATTACAAAGGCTATAACAGAATATATAATATTAGGAATCCAAACGGCTAAAAGTGTAGGTATCACATTCTTTTTTGCAAATTCTCCTGAAAATCGCATAAGTATAATATAGGAGAAGCTTAGGGTAATGCCTATAAGTATTTTAAGGCCCATGCCTCCCCTACTCTTTTTATATGACACCACAAAGCCTATGATAGTAAGAATAAAAGTGGAAAAGGGAATGGAAAAACGTTGGTATTTTTCCAGTTCATACCATTCTATTCCTTCAGCTCCCCGTATTTTTTCTTTGGCAATAAAATCATTTAATCGTGCGTAGTTGAGTTGCTCTACCCAGTGCTCGTCTTGAATAAAATCGCGTGGGTTGAAATTAAAAGTGCTGTCCAGAAAATTACCGATTTCAAGTTTATCACCTTGCTTGCCAATAGTTCGTATGGTATATCCTTCAAGTTTCCATTTTTGGGTATTTCTATTCCAACTAATTCTATTAGCTGTTAATCTTTTCTTCAGTTGTTTTCCATCAAATTTATCAGCACTGAACATGTAGCCTGTTGAATCGGTATATAAGAAACTTTGCATAGTGATAAAAACCCCAGGTTGTACTTGCCTGTGCAGGTTACGACTCACATTCGCTCGGTTTGGGATGATATATTCGTATTCAAATTTCCATCTTTTTATTTGATTGCCCGGTATTACTTCATTATACAAATATCCTGATAATAATGTGATGATAAGTGCACAAATCATATAAGGTCTTAGCAATCGGTTTACAGAAACACCGCTACCTATGATGGCCACAATTTCTGTTTGCCCAGCCATTCGGCCCGTAAAAAAGATAACGGCGATAAATACAAATAATGGCAATAGCAGATTGAGCATGAACGGCAAAAAATTGGCATAATACTCAAATAAAACGGTATAAACAGAAGCATGATTCTTGATAAAATCATCTATTTTTTGCGACACATCAAATACAGTAATAATGCCCGACAACAATAGCAACATAAGTGCTAACGTGCCGAAGTATTTTTTGATGATATATAAATCGAGTGTTTTAAACACCGATTGGGGTAACTTTTATGATATTTGTTATTTCCAAACTATAGGGCAACCAACTGGCTCCACCTCGGGGTAATCAACTTCTACGCCATCCAGTGCATAATCGATTGCATCTTCGAGCCATACTTGGGTAACCATAGCTTCATTGTCCCAGCAATCATCTATCGCTCCTTTATATACCAGTTCTCTTTTGGAATTGAACAAAAATACTTCTGGATTTACCTTGGCTCCAAAACGTTTCGCTACGTCTTGTGTGGGGTCGTGAAGATATCTAAAATTTAACTCGGGCAAATGTAGTTTGCTGCTAATGGTTACCATCTCTTCATAGCTATCTTCTGAGCTTTGTGCAGCATCATTACTATTAATTCCCAATATTCCCAAATTATCTTCTTCAAACTCATGAAAAATTTCGATGAGCCTTTGTCCATAGGCTTTTGAAATATTGCACGAGTTGCAGGTAAAAACAATAGCTAGGGCATATTTATCAGCATACGAAAACTGGGTATACCATTGTCCATCGGCCCCTAGCAAATTAAAATCGGGAAGTTTGTCGCCTATTTGCATGTTTTAAATTGTATAAATAAATTAGGCTGCGAAGATAACACTGTGCAGCAAAACCTATGTTTAATTATTAAATATTCGAACAGCAAATTAATCAACATAAAAAAACCATTCTGTATTTCAGTCCTATATATCAAATGTATATTAACTCTTTACCTTTGTACAACTTTTAGCTCAATTATTGCGTCTGTTAAATTAGTTATGAAAAAAAATAGTGTGTTGGTTTTGGCATTTGTTATTTGTGCAAATATCCTTAAAGCCCAAGTTCCTTCTGATACTTTAGGAAGAATAGTTTGGGAAAAATCGGAATATAATTTTGGAACCATCAAAGAGGTTGATGGGAAAGTAGATGGGATTTTTTATTTTTTAAATGTAGGTAAAGTTCCCGTTAAAGTGGATGAAGTTAAAACATCATGTGGCTGCACCATTGCTGAATATAGTAAAGAACCTATAAAACCCAATGAAAAAGGCTTTGTAAAGGCAACGTTCGACCCCACTATGAAAAAAGGGGAATTTAATAAATCAATTACCGTTAAAGCCAATACCGTCCCATTTTATCATTTACTCGATATTACAGGTACAGTAGTTTCTCGTCCGCAAGGACCTACTGATTGGTATCCAAATAAGTTTGGCCATTTGCGAATGACCACCAATCATTTTGCCATGGACAAAGTAAAAACCAATGCCGCTAAAACTACTGCTACCAAAATATATAATGAAGGTACGGAGCCTATAAAACTGCTTGGATTTGAAAACCCGCCTTATCTAAAATTCACTCCATCGAAAATGGAGATACAACCAGGAGAAACTATTGAACTGCTTGCCACACTTGACGGCAAAACGATTAACGATTATGGATTTATTTTTGCCGAAGCTAAAATGAATACCACCGACCCTGATTTAAAACAGGTGGGCATTTTTATATCGGCCAATGTGGAAGAGTTTTTTCCCGATACTAGTAAAAAATTTATGGCCAAAGCCCCCAAGGTATATATAGAAAGTACCACCTACGACTTTGGAACTATTAAAGACAATGAACATAAGTCGACCAATTTTGTGTTGAAGAACACGGGCAAAACCAATCTTATTATTCACAAAGCCAAAGCCGATTGCGGCTGCACTGTACCCCAATTAGAAAAAACTATTATAAAACCTGGTGAAACGGGTACGGTGGGTGTTATATACAATCCCACCAATAAACACGGTTTGCAAAGTAAAAATGTGCAAGTAATGTTGAATGACCCCAGGCAGCCTATGATAAATTTAACTATTAAGGCTAATGTGATAAAAACGACGGAGGAGTAATTTCTATTTCTCCTCTTCCTTATTCATACTCGGGAATTTCATTTTAAGTTCTTCTAGCGTTTCCACTATTATTTTCGCCATCAGGTATTCTTTATACCAATTTTGATCAGCAGGTATGATATGCCAAGGTACATGTTGCGAGCAATTTTTAAAAGTATCTTCATAGGCGTTCATATATTCTTTCCAATAGCTTCGTTCTTTCATATCATTGGCATCATACTTCCACATTTTTGTTTTATCACTCTCCCTTTCTTCTAGTCGTTTCAACTGCTCTTCTCGGGAAACGTGCAAATAGAATTTGAGTATGATAGTTGAGTTTTGTATCAGCAGTTTTTCAAAATCATTGATATTTTCATACCGCTTTTTTATGGTTTTATTATCTACCCATTGGTGTACCTGTTGTATCAATACATCCTCGTAGTGCGACCGGTTAAATATGGTAATCATTCCTTTCTCGGGCACCTGTTGGTGCACACGCCACAAGAAATCATGTTTCATTTCTAGCTCGGTTGGTTTTTTAAAAGGAATTACACGGCAGCCCATGGGATTAACTACTTCAAATACCTTCTTCACCGCCCCGTCTTTGCCCGATGCATCCATGCCCTGTATTATAATTAGCAGTGAATGCTTAGCTTCAGCATATAATAAGTTTTGCAATTCCTCCAATTTAAATTTGAGTTTTTGCAGTTCTTTTTTGGTGTGTTCCTTATTGTACTTTTGGGGAGCACAGGTGCTTATGTTTTTTAGTTTCATTTGGTATCAGGTATCAAGTCGCTAGTATCAAGTAAAACAGATGGGGCAGATATATGTTTTATTATATTACTTCTTTAGTTTGAATTCTACGGAAACTGTCTGAGGACTTTTATAAGGTCTTCCATTTATTTTTGTTGGATACCATTTCCCTTTCCCAGAAATTAGCTGAACAACTCTTAATGCTTCATTATCCAATGCTGGAGTTACTCCTTTAGCGATTTTAATTTGTGTTAAACTTCCATCTAGTTCCACCACAAAACTTACCAGTACAGTTCCTTCAATTTTTTTCCTTTTTTCCTTTTTGGGATATTGGATATTAGCATCAATGAATTCATTTAATTTGGGGAAGAATGCTCTTTCGTCTACTTCATGTCTTTCATAAATTGTTGGCGGCGGTTCTTCAGCTCGATCAATAACCAATTCTAATGGCTTAGCAAATTCACCTAACATTATATTTTTCTCCTTGCTATCCCATACTTCTATCTTATCTACTTGGCATCTTATAGAGGTGCTATCATCTGTTTTTGTAGTGTATCCATTAAAGGTATAAACATATACTAAATATAAGTTTTTATTCGTAACCCACTTTCCTTGTTTGCTTTTGTAGGTTCTCTTTTTAATCAAGTCTTTTGCAGCAGGAATATATAATTTCAATGGAAATGTAAAGACAACTGAATCATAATATAATTGAACTGATATATTTGTTTTATTGTCGAGAAACTTATTTTTATAAACCACCACTTCTTTCTTGTCCACGTTTAAATAGAAGTTGCCATAGGTAATATTTACAGAATCCCAGCTACATTTAATGGGGTTAGAATAATATTGCTTTTTGTACTCTGGTATAGGGAGTCTTATATTGCGATGTTTTAAAAAATCCCACCCCTTAGTTTTGTTTATTGAATCATATAGTTTAGAATAGAATTCATGTATAAATAATTTCCATAAACTATCCTTTGAAATATTAAGATGCCACTCTCTGAAAAGACATCTTACTACTTGTTCTTTATCAACTGGCAAATAAGGCGGCGGTATGTTATCAATAATAATTGGCGGGGTAAACTTATGAGCTGGTTTGTTTTGACCATTTATATTGTGGCAAAAAGTAAAAGTTAAAAGCAGTACAACTATTTTAAACAAATTCATATATACATCGCAAATATAAAGGAATTGAATGATAAATTTTAGAGTTCAACCCTCCATCGGGCGAATCTATCATTCGTTCGGACTCATCTAGCGTTTTCAACGCGACACTATATACAGATTCAAAAAATGCACACAAGCGTCAGAGACGCAATAGATTTTCGAACGAATCACAGATTCGCCCGATGATAGAATACATATTATAATGAATCTTTCATCTTCTGTAATACCGAATCACGTACATGCTGCCTTTGTATAATAGTTGGCAAATACTTGTTGGTAATCTTCGTCAACGAATCTTCTGAAATATTTAACGCATTATTATTATCAACCAAATGTTTCCAAGGCTTGCGTTTGCCATAAGGGTAGCTGCCATATATAATAACCGGAGTTCCATAGGCATCAATTTTGGTATTGGTACTGCATATCCATTTTTCGGCCCATGTATATAACCATTTGGCATCGGCATCGTGCAAGCGAATGCAGGCATGCGATGCGGGGAAACCAGGCATATCATACTCGTGCATGGAGATACCATTATAATTATCTAAATTAAAAAACCAGTGCATCAACCAATCCCGGTGTTCCTGACTTATGGCCAACGGGGCTTTCCAATTGGTATGATATAACCCAGTAGGAGTTTGTGTATAGAAGCTGCCCATGCTCACGGGGCCCCAGCGTATGAGTTTGCCGTTCTCGTACACTGCAAATGCTTCGGCATAATACGAGAAATATATAATTTTAGGAACTGCTTTTAATATTTCCATTTGAGTTGGGAAAGGAGCATACGCCATTATATCTTTCACAAATGTATCGGGCAATACCAAACTGTCGGGCCAGAATATATATCTTTTGTCTACCCGGTTTAGAAACAAAATAACTTTTAAACTGTCGTCCGATTTTATAACATTAATCCACGCTTTCGATTGTTCATTTACGGGAATTAAATGATACTTAATTTCATGAGAAGGAACTTGCTTTTGTATTTCGCCCCTACCCTTTTTATCACTTTTCTTCAGCTCGTCGCCACATCCTAAAATAGAAAGTACAATGAGGGCTACAATGATTTTCCTGACCATTTTTGTTGACAACAGTGCGAATGTCGCAATTGTTGTAAGTATAACAATAAAGGAGCTTTATTGTTGGAAATGGTGGTTTTTTAATGTGGTTTTAACATCTAATATTGAAACTATATTAATCATTTTTTATTTTATAATTTTGAGTATTGTATTTACTCTGCCTTCCAGAACATGTATTATCATCATATAATTTCCATGTATTATTTCTTCTTTTATATGAATAAGAGAATTCAATTGTAAACTGCCCATAAATACAAATAGCACCTGAATGTTCATTACTATTTTTAAATATCTTATCAGAATTTCTCACTTGTACTTTAACAACTTTAACCCTCCCGCCTTTCTCATCAATAACTTGATACGAAGTGTTTAGTTGCCCTTGGATATTTATTGTGTCCAATTTACCTTTTAAGGTTTCTGTTACATATTTTACTCTTTCCATCGGCACAGGAAGCTTTCCTATATCATAATTATAACGCCATATTTCATACCTACGTATGCCGTTTAAAGAATCAACGATAATTTTTGATGTTAAATAGTTTTTGTAGAAAATGTAAGAAGAGGTTATATTTAGTTTTATTGAAGAATCTAATGGTTTAACTATTTCAAATATCCTTAGTGAATCGCCATTAAAACTATAATCATAAGTTGAAATCACTTTAATAGATTCATTTATTTTTGAAGGACGATTTCTATAACCCATCGTATATGCATATTTGACCATATAGCCAAGAGTATTAAATTCTTTAGTCGTCAAGGCAGGTTTCCTTCTGTATCTATTGGGATATGTGATACTTTTACCAATTTGTTTTTTAGATACTGAAATCCAGGTCCAATCCATGAGATGTGGTGCATCAAACCAACAGTATTGATAAAATATATTTTTAGTTAACGGCAAACTATCAATAGGTGTTAATTGATTTGAGAAACATGGACTAAAAAGAGAAGATGAAAAGAAAGTAATAGTAATGACTAGCATATTTTTTATATATGCGTCTATATAAAAGGTTCGCCTCTTAATATAGAGGTCTATAGAACTAACCATGTTTTGTATGTTCTCTCCCTTAAATATATTAATTGTATTTTTCAAAATAACAGTCTCTATAAATTACTTATTAAATTCGCAGCACCCCTCTCCTCTCACATTAATCGTCTTCCTAACTATTAAATCTAATGCCTTTCGATCCAGTTTGCTGTGCAGGGAAGCCCATCCTCCAATCATTTCAAGAATTCTCATCTTGTTTGCAAATATATATAAATGTAGCTATTGTGGTATGAATATTTTTTTACTGCCGTTCAATAGAACGAATTTTATTTATAAGTCACCGTTCATGGAGAACGTCGACAACTGGGTTTCACGATTCAGTTACACAACTTTTGTCTGAATCACAGATTACACAGATTAAAGGATTTCACGGATTATTTTTACTGCTTACAATCCGTGCAATCTGAGTAATCATTCAAATCCGTGATTCAGACAATAAACAATTATTATACCCCCTCCACTTGCTTTTTATAAGTCATTCCAATAATCAGCCAAAAGAACCATAACACAGTATTGATACAAATGGATGTAAGCGGGAACCACCAACCAAATATGACCACAGCTAGGTTGATAAAGAAACCAAATATTGTATATTTTTTACCATCCTTTAAAAATTGATGTGATTCACTATTTTTTGCCAGAAGTTTAGGTTTCTCAATGGCCATCCACATTATATTCCATCCGATACTGTTTAGCAGGCAAGCCATATTAAAGAGGAAAATGGCTGGTTGTGCGTAATCGGTTTGTATATACTCACCCAATAGTGCCGATGGAAATGGAAGCACTACTATAGTTAGCAGAAAAAAACCATTGGCATACATAAAATGGGGTGATGTTTTGTCCAGTTCTTCAAATATACCATGGTGATTAACCCATGCAATAAGTATGACCATAAAGCTTAGTACCAAAGCAAAGAACGAGGGCCACAGATGCGTGATGGCATGCCACATATCGGAAACAGAATGTATATTTTCTACTTTAGGTACTTTTATTTCTATAATTAAAAGTGTGATGGCGATGGCAAATACACCATCGGAAAATGCTTCTAAGCGGGCGTTGGGATTTTTATGCGTCATTTAATATTTCTCGTTTTTAACGCCCTCGCAAGTTTAGCGAAGCGTAACTTGTGAGTACGATATGGTCAGTCTCCAGACTGACGAGTCTTTGCCGCAAGTCTGGAGACTTGAACAATATACTCACAAGACAGAGTCTTGCGAGGGCAGAGTATTCGAGTCTTTGCCTCAAGTCTGGAGACTTGAACAATATACTCACAAGACAGAGTCTTGCGAGGGCAGAGGGCAGAAGTAATTTTAAAATATTTTAAATTACTATGACCGCCCTCGCAAGTTTAGCGAAGCGTAACTTGTGAGTATAATACTGTCAGTCTCCAGACTGACGAAACGAAGAAAATTCGCAAGTCTGGAGACTTGAACGATTTGCTCACAAGACAGAGTCTTGCGAGGGCAGGCTGGAGACTTGAACAGATGACTCACAAGACAGAGTCTTGCGAGGGCACGCTTGAACGATTTGCTCACAAGACAGAGTCTTGCGAGGGCAGGCTTACGACTAAATTTTCTTCTATTTTGTCTGAATATCTTGATTTATAAATGGTTAACCTACTAAAATTAGGGGTAAAAATATACTCATTAGTGGTCTTAGAAATATCTGAATGTACAGAAACTTTAACTATAAGCTTTTCATTGTTTAGTTTAATTTCTAAATAAGTAGTGCCTAGTTTTTTGGCAATTATTTTATTTGGCTTTGGCGTTGATGTATCAAATTCTATAACATCATTAATAGATAAATTACTCGTATTTCTAAAAGTACAATTTGAAGTAACATCGATATCTTTATTTATTACAATAAATTCAAAGAAATCTGCGTTGTCAATATCAGTTGAATTATTTTTAAGAAGATGGACTTCTGTTGTTTGAACTCTTATAGCCATTTTTAGTAATAATATTTAATTTCTATACTTTGAGGTGTATTTTGTTTTTTAAACAATTTACTTTTTTTTATTTCCTTAATATTAGTGATTAAGTTCTTATTGCAAGTTACAATAATTAGAATTTCCTTCTTATCAGTTAGTACTGCTTCATATGAAGAGATAGAATCAGCTTTTGTATTTGGGAAATAATAAATTTCTTTTTTTAGGTAACTATATGGGTACTTTTCACCTCTTGTTATATAAGACTCTATACTCGACTGGGGAGTAACCAATTTCAATAATTTACGTCTTCTAGTTTTACTTAATTGTTTATTATTGAAAGATAGACTTGACAGCATATTTTTATAGGTATATCCATCAAACTTTTTCAACACTAGAATCGGATTACACAGAAAAAAATTATAATTAGCTATAAATGGTTGTCCTATTGTAATCTTGTGATCTTTTATAAATGGTACTCGGACTTGACCATTTTCATCATTATCAAAATACTTATTTTCTTCTACTGAAACAAGTTTCCATTTCTTTTGATTAGGACTGTCATTTATAGAATCAAACAGATTTCTCTCAAAACTTAATCCTTTTTCTATAACCTCTTTGATTAAAGAATTAAGTTCATAGAAATGATGGATGTACTTATTAATAAAGGTATAAATCTTTGTAGAAGAGGCTCTTAAATTCAAATAGGGTGATACATTAACGTCAAAGTAATTGGTAACCATAATAATCTTAAACGTATCTTCAATAAAAGCAGTAAACGATTCATGATTACTTATAAGATAAATTGATACCTCCTTGTGAAAATTAGGTTTTGATATATAGGGGCAGCTTGATTGTCTTTCAATAAATAAATCATAATTTGAGGGAGCATTTAAGGACTCAGGGGGGCGAGGGGAGGCCGTATCGTTAATTATAATTGGTGCCAAATCATTACTATCAACTGCCAATGATTGAATGTTATTTAATAGGTTTTCATTAAAATATTCATTCTTGAATGTATCATTTTGTATAAATTTTTGAAACTCCCTCTTTTCAAATAATAGTGTTACAAATTTATTTTGGGTCGTACTATCATATACCTTATATAATGACACCTTCCTTAACACAAATGGGCGTACACCAAAATATAATGTTTGGATGTATTCCGTATTTTGTTGACCATATATTAATTCAACTTTGGAAAAACTTTTAATTGGTTTAAATGGATCAACACCTAAATCCAGTATATTATATTGAGCTGAAACATTGATAAAACAAAATAAATATAGTATTAAAAATATTCGATATTTAGAAATTATAAGCATTTGTTTTTATCTTTTAAATAAAATGATCAATTAAATTAAAAAAAATAAAAGTTTGCAGTCCCGCAATGCCCCGCCCTCGCAAGTTTAGCGAAGCGTAACTTGTGAGCACCATACGGTCAGTCTCCAGACTGACGAGCCTGTGCCGCAAGTCTGGAGACTTGAACAGTTTGCTCACAAGACAGAGTCTTGCGAGGGCAGACAGGTTCTCTTATACAATCTCACTATCTTTAAAATTCCAAATATAAATTCTATTCGCCGCGGCGAACCCTAAGCCCCCTTCACCAACTCCATCAACTTATCCACCTCATCCATATTATTATATATATGTGTAGAAACGCGGAGGGAGTTTAGTCCGTTCTCGGCAACGCTTCGTATT
>JANYDJ010000250.1 GCA_025363675.1 Flavobacteriaceae bacterium
TTGATTAAGCAAGCGTTTGAAGCGAATAAATAATCGGAGTATATAATATAATAAAAATGCCCTTAGTCGTAAAGATTAAGGGCATTTTTATTTACTTTTGCTTTTACTTGGAGCAGTTGCTTTGTTTGTCGCTGCCCTCGCCGGGCGGGCTTTTTAGAAGGGTGGTATAGAAAACTGCGGTTAGCAAACGAATTTCTTTTGCAAGACTCCAAAAGCGGGAAATAAATTGTGGCGGGTATGGGGTTTTTCTTCACCAAAGGCTCCCACCCTATTGCAGTAATCTTCTTTTGGGTTTTTTAGTTCAGGGTTTACGATTTAGGTTTGCGGGATTGGAGAAACATACGAAAGCCGACCCTTCGCAAAACCAAAAGAGCCGTTTTTAGCCAACGCTTCGACAATAAATCGCATTTTGCACTAATGAATTTGAATGAATAAATGATAGATAAAAAGACACTTTCTGAACGTGATATATGCACCAAGTTTATAACACCTGCTGTTGAAAAAGCAGGGTGGGACAAAGTGACTCAGCTTTTAGAGGAAGTTTCTTTTACCGATGGTAAAATATATGTTAGAGGTAAGTTGACTGCAAGAGGTAATCAAAAACGTGCCGACTACATTCTGTATTACAAGCCCAATATTCCTATTGCAATTATTGAAGCTAAGGATAACAAACATTCAGTAAGAGCAGGTATTCAACAGGCTTTGGACTATGCTCAAATACTCGACATTCCTTGTGTTTTTAGTAGCAACGGTGACGGCTTTTTATTTCACGACCGCACAGCAACAGACGGAAACATTGAATCCGAGATTGGCATTGACGACTTCCCAACACCTGAGCAACTTTGGGAGAAATACAAAAAATATAAAGGCATTACAACGCCAACGGCCGAGAAGATTGCTTCGCAAGACTATTATTTTGACGGAACAAACCGTAAACCAAGATACTACCAACAAATAGCTGTAAATAGAGCAGTGGAAGCTATTGCCGAGGGCCAGAATAAATTGTTACTGGTAATGGCAACAGGTACTGGAAAAACATATACCGCTTTTCAAATTATACATCGCCTTTGGAAAAGTGGGGCGAAGAAACGTATATTGTTTTTAGCTGACCGCAACGCATTAATTGACCAAACACGTCGTGGGGATTTCAAACATTTTAAAGACAAGATGACGGTAGTAAAACACCGACAAATAGATAAAAGTTATGAAATATATTTGGCATTATACCAAGGCTTATCCGGAAACGATGAAGATGCAAATGTATATAAACAATTCTCGCCCGATTTCTTCGACCTTATTATAATAGATGAGTGCCACAGAGGAAGTGCAAAAGAAGATAGTAGCTGGAGAGAAATACTATCATACTTTAATAATGCAACACAAATTGGCTTAACTGCCACACCCAAAGAAACTAAGGAAACCAGTAATACAGAATACTTTGGCGACCCAGTATACACTTACTCATTAAAGCAAGGAATTGATGATGGCTTTCTTGCACCATACCGTGTGGTAAGGATTGGGCTTAATATAGACCTTGAAGGATGGAGACCCCCCAAAGGATATTTGGATAAACAAGGAAATTCGGTAGTGTCTCAGTTTGAATTTTAATCTGCAAGTTTAACTATATCTTCTATCTCCCACAAGCGGTCAATCAATTTTGCTTCCATTGCAGGGGCAACTCTTAAAGTTTTGTGTATCTTAACAAAGTTATAATATACAAAATGAAGTGCGATAGCATAGCAATGGTTTTCTATCTTTTTGCTGAAAGCATTTGTTAGCCTTGTGAATCTTCTCATGTGCATACGCATGGTAAGGTTTTGGCGTTCCACATAAGAAGTTGAAACGTGTGCCTTGTCGGGGTTGCCCATAATCCTATTTTTGCGTATTCCTGTACATTCAGCAGGGCTATATCTTTTCTCGTTGCCACTACCCTCTCCCACACCGTACATTTTTACAAGTTGTGCATAGTCCACACCGCCCAAATCAAAAGCGTTTTCTACTGCTTTTATATATGGTTTGTGACCATCGGTTGTCAACTGAATATGGCTATCTATCCTGTCGGCTACATCGTTCATAAACTCACAAGCGGAATCAGCGTCACGACCACCAACGAACCATGAAACGACAAGTTTGGTATCAGCATCAATACCTACCCAAGTCCATACATCACCAACTCCGTTCTCTGTCTCTTTGCTTTCGGGTACGTTCTTTTGCTTTGCATAAACGAACGACCATATTTCGTCACATTGGACACGTTGGCAGTTCAAATTTCTTACGGCTTCGTTATGAAAATCTATACAAGCCTTTCCTACATCAACAAGTAGTTTTGTTACGGTGTTAATCGAACAGCCGCTTATGCGTGAAGTGGCTCTGAGACTGCTACCTTCAACAAGTAGATTTATTATTTGGCAGCGTTTTTCGAGTGATAATTTGTTCAAAATGTATATGTATTTTTGGTTGTTCGCTTACAAAGTAAGCGATATTTTTTGACAACTTGTGTCACATATATAATACTGATTATCAGGTATATTTTTCGGCTCTTAATTTGGACACATCCTAAAAATAACTTGCTGAACTTTAAATAAAATGTGCAAAACAATTTGCATATATCACATTTGTCACCGAGTTTTGCACAAATCAACTCTAAAAAAAATACTACAATGGAAAATCTTGGGCTTATAGAAACTAAAATTTCTGTATTCATTATAACAAATGAAGACGGGACTTTTACTGCATTTCTTGCAAACGAAAAAGGAGGCCCCATTATTACGGCCTCTGACAAAGACAAAGTAAAAGAAGAAATGGAAGAAGCGGTATCGCTAATGTGTGCCATGAACAATCTTCAGATATATAAAGAGGCTTATGATGTAGCAGAAAAGGATGAGAGCAAAGACATAGCTAACAAGATGACTTTACCCCCTAACATAGAATATATCGAACCAATAGCCGCCTAAATGTATATAACCTATAAAGCCGCAGACTATTTATTATCTAACAATTACAGACCGGGTTTTGTAAATGATTTTATACAAACAGATATAGGTGATGCTGCCTTTAGAGGTTCTTTACTGTATGCTCACAAAGTAGAGGACTTTAAATATTTGAGTTCTTTTGTCTCTAAAAGAGAGGTGTTAAATGCAAAGTATTTGGTGTTTCATAATATAAGAACTCCGCGAAACCCCATATTATTAAAGGTTGAAAGAGATAAATTAACGCTTCGTGAATTTGCAATATTGTATAAGCAGTGCGACCTTCATATCTCTGAATTTATCACAGTGGTGGAAGCAAGTGCGGGAAATTTACAGTTAGACGAAAAAGAACAAGTTGCAAACTTCAATAAAGAAGTAGAGATATTGGAAAATATAGAATCTCTCATTGGAAACAATGACGGTGATGAAGAACAGGAAAAGTAAGTCTATTAGGTCTTATCCTTATTCGTTTTTACTGTCTTTTCTTTACCTAACCTCTTTGTAGTATCACTACCTGTGGCTATATCTGCTATCTTTTTCGCAAGTTTGTTTGTATCCTTTGGTCTTTTTGGCTTTTCCATGTTGCAAATATAACATAATGGGATTTATTATTTTCAAACTGAGACACTACCAAAAAA